>JBLIIN010000121.1:0-4594 GCA_047635075.1 Methylophagaceae bacterium
GGAAAGGAATTGGCTTACGTGGCAACAGTAGTCGCGACTTATCCCTCGATAGCGTCAAAATTCCTGATAAGAATGTGTTGGGTCAATTTGGCGACCAAATTTGGTATGTGTTTAATGTTATTACACCATACTTCTTAACTGCGATGGCAGGCACCTACTTAGGTATCGCACGTGCTGCAATCAACGAGGTCACACACCATATTAAAAACCGTGAGTTCTCGTTTAACGGACGGGCTTTATCATCATCATCCGTTATCCAGTATCAATTAGGCTGCCTGTGGGCTAAATATGCTCGTTCTCGTGCATTGGTTTACTACGCAACAGAATGTTATGATAAAGACCAAGACAACGCTCTTATTGACTTGTTTGCTGCTAAAGCTGAAGTTGCTGATGCCACTATCGAAATCGTCAACGAGGCTATAACACTCTGTGGTGGTTATGCTTACCAAGAGAAATCAATATTAGACCTCTTATTAAGAGATGCCAGAGCCACTCACGTCATGACACCAACAGCAGATATATTAAGGATTTGGACGGGCCGCTCGATACTTGAGCAACCACTATTATCAGATACATGAGTAGCAGAATATCCTTACTTTCAACTGGCGAAGACCTACTTACTTATCTCAATACCAATCTCAGTGCGGGTGTTTTTTTAGAACATAACGACCTGCCCCAAAACCTGTACAGCGCTTTAGAGCAAAGCTTCGGAAAACCTGACATCATCGTCTTAGGTATCAACGTCCAAGACCCCATCAGAACGGCTGAACATATTCTAGTCTTGCGCAGAGATATTAAGATTCTCATCTTATGCAAAGGTGGTCGACAAAATATCCTACAAAAAGCCATTCAGTTTTCACCTTTCCTAAACTCTGAAGTCACTTCCTTTGAGTATAAGAGCTACTCCAGCTTAAGAAAAAAACTGCAAATGTTAGTTGATAACATTGTGAAACAGCGGCTTTATCGCTCAGCAATTGAGGTGGTTGAAAAGGAAAGGAGCTCCATTGCACCAACCCGGCCTTTGGTAGCCAATTATCTCGATAAATTATTAGACCGGATCCCTATCGGAATTCTCAGCCTCGACTCACATGGCCGAATCCTCAACCTCAATCGTAGTGCTCAAAGCCTGTTAGGTCGCAGTGAACGAGCATTGGTTAATTTAGAATTACATAGCCTGTTCTCTAATCACGATACCGAGAATATTAAAAACTTAACGCATCATGCGCTTATCGGGGACGAAAAAAATCACTCTATCGTAGTTTCGCTCAATTCTCTTGAACTAAAATGCTATATTGAAATCAGCATCTCATTGTTAGCAATCAACACCGCTGAACCAATCCTAACCACTATCATGCAAGAAGTTACTGACCGGGTTTTAGAAGAAATAAAACGTAAAAAAGCAGAGAAGGCCTTGCTGGCCAGCGAACAACAACTCCGCTTAGTCATTGATGCCATTCCTGAACTCATTGCCTACGTCGATGCTGACTTAACCTATCAGTTCAATAACAAGGCCTTCGAAAAATGGTTTGGTTTCTCGCGTGACGAAATCAAGGGTAAAAAGATCTGGCAAGTAATAGGTGAACGGCCTTACTCAGTTATCACTCCCTATATCAAACAAGTCATGTCCGGCAGCACCATCACTTTCGAAGAAAAACTAAATTACCCTTACCGTGGTGATGTATATATTCGTAGCTCCTATGTACCTAACTTTTCAGAATCAGGCAAAGTTATTGGGTTCTTTTTACTTACTGCCGATATAACGCAGTCGAAAAATGAAGAAGAGGGAAAACAAAAGCACATGCTCGAAGCTGCTCATGCTTCACGGATTATTACCATCGGTGAAATGAGCACCCAATTAGCCCATGAAATTTCCCAGCCCTTGGCTTCGATTGGAGCCTATAGTAGCGCCTGTGTTCGTTTAATTGAAAAGGACCGCACCAATATTGATGAGCTTTACACTGCATTTCAAAATATATCGACCCAGGCTATTCGTGCACAAGAAATTATGCATCAGCTTAGAAACTTTGTAAAAAAAGACACCTCTCGTAAAACAGTGTCTGTTAATGATTTAGTTCAAAATGCCATTCGCTTTTTACAAATTGAAATTAGAGAAAACAAACCCGATTTGAGTCTGAATTTAGCTGAAGATTTGCCCCTCATCGAAGCCGATCAAATTTTGATTGAACAGGTTATCGTTAACTTGGTTAAAAATGCAATGGAAGCCATGCAGGTACTCGATCAAAAAGAGCGCCGTTTGACTCTTGAAACCAATGTATGTCAGGATTCAGGCGTCTTTGTAGCTGTTAAAGATAGCGGCCCAGGAATCACCGACTATGAAGCTAGTAAAATCTTCGAGCCCTTTTACACAACTAAGCCCGAGGGAATGGGCATGGGCTTAGCAATCATTCGCTCAATTATTGACTCACACGATGGTGAATTAGAGGTCCTTGCAAATGAAGATGGAGGCACCACGTTTCACTTTACCCTTCCCGGTACACCTGAAAAATAGGTTATAGCATGGATAATATATATATCGTCGACGATGAAGCCGCATTAAGAGATTCACTAAGCATGCTGTTGCGAGCAGAAGATTTTAATACCAAAGAATTTGCTACCCCAGCCGCCTTTTTAGAACAGGTTGGTGAGTTGCCTGAAGGATTAATAATACTAGATTTATGGATGCCCGGTATGTCTGGGATCGAAGTAATTCAAGAGTTGAACCGTCGAGGTTTCACCTTACCTATTATCTGCATTACTGGTCACGGTGATGTCAGCACAGCAGTGAAAGCCATTAAATTGGGCGCAGCTGATTTTTTCGAAAAACCATTTGATTCAACACAACTGATTGAGCGCATTCAGCATTGCATGAAAGAGCACAAGAACCAAAAACAACTCGATGTCTTTAGTGCATTAGCAAAAGAGTTGATGGCTAGACTAACGCCCCGAGAATATGAAGTATTGCAGGGCCTTGTAGAAGGCTTACGCAATAAACAAATTGCCTACAATATGGGTATTAGCATCAGAACTGTTGAGCTCCATCGCGTCCATGTGATGGATAAGTTAGAAGCAAAATCACTTTCTGATGTTTTGAAAATAGCGATAGCTGCTGATGTCGAAAATATTAAGATTTAGAATAAAGTTTCAATCATTTCATGTAACAGCGCGACGGTCTCAGGATCGTCCGTTAATACATCCGCGATCGCACAACGACAGGCCATTTTTGGCTCAAAGCCACGGTTAATTAACTTGGCGGTATGCACTAGTAAGCGAGTACTTGCGCCTTCATCAAGACCATTTCCGACTAAGTTTCTGGTCATTCCTGCCAGTTTCACTAATCGCTCACAAACGGCAAGATCCAGTCCTGCCTCCTGATTAACAATCTTGGCTTCAATATCTGCAGCAGGATAACTAAAGTCAATTGAAATAAAGCGTTGGCGTGTACTAGGCTTTAAGTCTTTTACAGCACTCTGATAACCCGGATTGTAAGACATCGCTAAGCAAAACTCTGGCGGTGCTTGCAATAATTGGCCGAGTTTTTCTAATGGTAAAATTCTGCGATCATCACACAAGGGATGAATCACAACGGTCGTGTCTTTACGCGCCTCGACAATCTCATCCAAATAACAGATACAGCCATTCCTGACCGCGGTCGTCAAAGGGCCATCTTGCCAGACGGTGCTGTCATTTTGAATCAAATAACGACCTACTAAATCTGCTGTCGTTAAATCATCATGACAAGATACTGTGATCAGTGGTCGCTTAATATACCAGCTCATATATTCCATGAAGCGTGTTTTACCGCAGCCTGTAGGGCCTTTTAATAAAACAGGAATTTTTTCAGCGTAAGCGGTATTAAAAATTTCTACTTCATTCGCCGTCGGCAGATAATAAGGTTCATCTTTAATATAATATTTTGAATTTTCGATAGTATTTTCAGAAGTCATATTTATGTCGTCAGTTGTTTATAGATAGTGGATATTTGTATTGGTAACTGGGAAATGTCAGTAATCAATTGATAGCGGCTCGACCCTAACATATAAGGTAAGTAATCCATGCCTTCTTTGTCAAAGGTTAATACAAACGGTTTAAGTGATAATGCTTTTGCTTCATTTAAAGCCAATCGCGTGTCTTCCACACCATATTGGCCACGATAACTGTCCACATCATCTGGACGACCATCGGTTAATACAAATAAAATTCGTGTTTTTGCAGTTGTTTTGCCTAACAATGCGCTCAGATGCCTGATGGCAACACCCATTCTAGTATATTGATGCGGTTTCATAGAAAAGATGCGTGACTTAACCGACTTAGTATAGTTTTCACTAAACGTCTTCACTGGATAGACCCGGCAATTACTTCTGCCTGAGCCTGAAAAACCGTAAACCGCATATTGATCGCCCATGCGAGCTAATGTCTTACAAAGAAGCCAAGTCGATTGCTTTATCATGGTGTTCTTCCATCCCGCCGTAGAGCCACTCAAATCCACCGCAAACATAATTGCTACATCTCTGTTGTTGGTATTATTCCTTATATATAGGTTCTGATAGTCGTCGGCATCTTTACTTTTACTTGATCTAGCAGAGACCCAAGCATC
>JBLIIN010000122.1:0-4587 GCA_047635075.1 Methylophagaceae bacterium
ACGCTGAAAAAGCAACCGGGTTTAGTCCTTCTCGTAAGCTACACCTTCTCTGGGCGATTACAAAGGGTTCGCTGATAGATAAAACTCATTATTCTCCCACTGGCCCTTTTAATCAGTGCTTTCCATCCTCAACTCATTGTGCCTATTTTACTTCTAGGTGGCACTTATTTATGCTGGAGAGGTTCAGAAAAGGTTGTTGAATGGTTGCTGCGTAGTGGACCTGTTCATCATGACAAACCACCACAAATAGGACTGACATCGAAACAATAATCACAACAAGGTAAACTCGCCAACATTATGAGCAGGTCTGGTTATAATTTAATCTGAGCGTTACTCCATACTATTCTTACTATAGTTGTCATTGGTACCATGGCGATATTACTCGTTAGCGGTAGCATTTTTGTCCGTAATATGGACTGGGCGCATCATACTTTGCATGGGTTACCTAACATCGCTGGAGAACTTTTTTCCGAGTTAATCGTTGGAGCCCTCACGATATTAGTCATCCATTTCTTCCATATAAAAGATGCTCAACACTCCTGAACAAACGCTATTTCGCACCAAACTAGGGCTGGTATTCGATAGAATCTTGACGAAAAATTGACCTCGCACCTTTTGGGGTCTATATTGATATTGAGTTTTTTGCCAAACTTGGTGTGAACCAAGGACGGAAAGCCTCGGGTCTTTGTATCTCACAGTATAAAGATGGCTGGGCTGCATTTTTCACAAATAAACCTGCCAATGGCAGGTTTATTTGTTTTTGATAACGAAAAAAAGTTACTTTTACTGCTTAATAAGGTCATCAAAAGCACTCAATGCTGTTTTATGCTCACTCACTTCAACTTCGTTGTATTGGCTTGAGTCAACGATTCCTTTTAATCATTCTGTATTGGGTAACGCCAATTTGAACAAAAATACCGGCTAACGATATCCCTTTTTCATCACTAGAGGCTCAGTCAATATGAACAAGCCTAGTGACTTTTGCACCATCGCCGACAACCCCAGTATTTCTGCACTAGTAATGATGGCTTCGATTGGAATCGCTTGTCATTTCGCGGTCAACACGGCCAAGGCTTTTAACTCATTCGCAAACTTCAATAACGTCACATGATTGGCCAAGATCGCTAAATCTAGCGCCGCTTCTATTCCAGAATTACCCCCTTCACCAACAACGGAATCCTTACCCTCAAAATCGCGCTTTTTACTTCAGCATGCCTCGAATATTTGACAAATGTGCTTTGCCCCTTTCTTTGCGCTCTACGGGATCTACTTGAGTCTTTTCTGTTGTCCAGATCAAGTCATCGGCGGGTAATTCTCGTAAGAAACGACTCTCTTCACAATCCACTTTTTCCCCATAACGTTTACGGGTATTTGCCATCGTAAAAACCAAGCTTCGTTGCGCCCGTGTAATCCCCACATAGGCCAAACGACGTTCTTCCTCGATGCCATCTTCCTCAATACTGGTTCGGTGTGGCAAGATCTCTTCTTCCATACCAATAATAGTGACATGAGGAAATTCCAACCCTTTCGCTGCGTGCAATGTCATCAAATGCACAGCATCTTCTTGGTTTTCATCTGCTTGCCGGTCAAGAATGTCCATCAAAGTCAACCGCGCTGCAATATCACCAATACTCTTCTCTTCAGTATCTTTTTCGATGATACGCTTAATCCAAATAAGCAATTCCTCGACGTTTTCCATGCGACGTGTTGCCTGATCAGGATCGCCCGTCACTTCTTCTAACCAAGCGCGATAATCAATTTCTTCAATCATATCCCTAATCGCTTCGATCATATCCCCGCGCTTTGCCCGATCTGTAATGTCAACCAGCCATATTGAAAAACGTTCCAGATGCGCCATGGCCTTAGGGGATAGCTGTTCAGCCAAACCCATTTCAAAACAAGCCCCGAACAAACTGGTTTTTCGCTTAGCGGCATAATGGCCTAACGTCTGTAATGTTGTGGCACCGATACCACGACGCGGCGTGTTAATCACTCTTAAGAAAGCATTGTCATCATCCTGGTTTGCTAAAAGTCTCAGGTAAGACATTATATCTTTGACTTCAACACGGGAAAAAAACGACGTACCGCCCGTTAAAAAATAGGGCACATTGTGTTCACGTAAAATACGCTCTATCGGTCGAGACTGATGATTACTCCGATATAAAATCGCATAATCCTTAAAGTCAGCCTGATGTTTCAACTTATGATAAAGCAGCTCTGATACCACTTTTTCAGATTCATGATTTTCATCGCGACAGCCAATAACACGAATCGCATCCCCCTCACCCATCGCACTCCATAAGTTTTTCTCAAACAAATGCGGGTTATGGCTAATCAAGCCGTTCGCCACCCTCAAAATACGTGCCATAGAGCGATAATTCTGCTCAAGCTTAATAATCTTAAGACGCGGAAAGTCTTCTTTTAATTGGGCCAAATTCTCGGGACGAGCCCCTCGCCAAGAGTAAACTGATTGATCATCATCCCCTACGACGGTCAATGCTTCACGAATGCCGACTAATTGCTTCACTAATTCGTATTGGCAGCCATTAGTATCTTGATATTCATCTACTAATAGATAGTGGATCTTAGCTTGCCAACGTTTCAATGCCTCTGGCTCATCACGGAACAATAAAACTGGTTTCAGGATCAAATCATCAAAATCGACACCATTGTAGGCTTTCAAGGCTTCAACGTACCGCTGGTAAACCTTCGCTGTGGCCACTTGCTGATCATCTTCTGCTATTTTTAACGCCTGTACTGGCAAGATAAGTTGATTTTTCCATACCGATATTTGCGATTGACACTGTTCAGCATGCTCACTATCGGCAGCAAAGTCTCGGCCCATTAAGTCTCTTAGCACCGCCAAACTATCTTGCGCGTCAAATATAGAAAAGCCAGTTCGATAGCCAATATGAGCATATTCTTTACGTAAAATGGTTAAACCCAAATTATGAAAAGTCGACACCATCAAACCGCGAATTGACACATCTCGGGATGACATTAATTCTGCGACTCTGCCTTTCATCTCTCGGGCTGCTTTGTTAGTAAAGGTCACGGCCGCAATATGACGTGCTTGGAGGCCACATTGTTCAATCAAATAGGCAATCTTACGAGTAATCACCCGTGTCTTGCCACTGCCTGCGCCAGCGAGTACCAGCAAAGGCCCGTCTATGTGGCGTGCAGCTTCACGCTGTTCAGGGTTAAGATCACGCACGACAGTAAAACCTCGGATGAAACCGCTTCAAAATCTAAAAAGCGGTATTAATATTTATCAAACAGCCGGTCATCATATAACGATGAGCTAGATTTGCAATGCCAATATTAACCCGATAAAAACTACATCTGCTAAGTCTGCATATCCAAACGGCGATAGCCAATCGCCTCAGCCAAATGTAATGTCTCAATCGAAGTAGAACCCGCTAAGTCAGCAATTGTACGCGCGACTTTTAGAATACGGTGATACGCCCTTGCCGATAGTCCAAATCCTGTAATAGCTTGTTCTAATAACTGATAATCACTATCTGACAAACGACAAAAAAGTGCTAAATCATCGTGGGATAAATCACAGTTAGCTTTATCGCCTCGAGATAGCTGTCTTGCCCGAGCGCCAGCAACACGCTGCCTGACTGTGAAGCTATCTTCACCTTTCGCTATCGTCGCATCATGGCGTAACAAGCCTCTGGCAACAGGAGGCACTTGAATCAACATATCAATTCGATCCATTAAAGGACCTGACACTTTGCTACGGTATCGTCTCACTTGTTCTTCTGTGCAATGACACTTAACTTCTCCTAAATATCCGCAAGGACAGGGGTTCATCGCCGCTATCAACTGAAAACGAGCAGGAAACTCGGACTGTAAGGCCGCACGAGAAATCATAATCTTGCCAGACTCAATCGGTTCTCGTAATACTTCCAACACTCGCCGTTCAAACTCCGGCAACTCATCTAAAAACAATACACCATGGTGTGCTAAAGAAATTTCACCCGGTTTGGGTTGGCTACCCCCGCCCACCATGGCCACGGCTGATGCAGTGTGATGTGGTGCTCTAAAGGGCCGCTGCCGCCAATGTTGTGGATCAAACCCTTTAGACGAGATCGATTGCACAGTCGCACTCTCAACTGCCTCTTGCTCAGTCATCTCAGGTAAAATGCCCGGTAAACGACTGGCTATCATTGTCTTTCCTGTTCCTGGCGGGCCAGACAACAACAAACTATGCGAACCCGCAGCGGCTATTTCCAAGGCTCTCCTAGCATGACTTTGGCCTCTAACATCACAAAGATCGAAGTATTCAGCCTCTCTATTCGTCCCTACAAAACAGGCAAAAGGCAAGACTACCCGACCATGTAAATGGGCACATACCGCTAATAAATGCTTAGCCCCGACAACCTGTGCACCATTAACAAAAGTCGCTTCATCAACATTGTTTATGGGTAGGACTAATTCACGCTGACACTGTTTGGCTGCTAGCGCTGTCGGTAATACACCCCGAACTGAACGCAACTCACCTGTTAAACCCAACTCGCCAATAAACTCCCTGTTTTTTAAGGACTCAATAGGAATTTGACCTGATGCTGCCAAAATACC
>JBLIIN010000123.1:0-4570 GCA_047635075.1 Methylophagaceae bacterium
ACTTGGTCTTGCTCTGTAGCGGTAAATTTTTCCTGTGACCAATCGAGCAGAAAGGCATCAGTCGGGTTTGCCGCTTGTTGGCCGAATAAAGAGGCAAGTTGATTGAGTATAATGTCAATCAAGGTGTCTCGACCGGCCGCTTTTCGTGCTGCAGCATTGACGCCGACGAAACCAAATAATGCCGCCTTGCCTTCCGATGCTGAAGCGTCATGAACTTCTACTAAAGGCCCTGTTTGACTGCTGGCTGAACCAGATAAACCTTGTTGCCGCCAAAATGGCTGATCATAGACGGCAACAAATTTGGCATGGGCGGCCATCCAAGTCATGGTGTTTTTGCAATGGCTGAGTACCTTTTCTGGTAGTGCGGGTGAAAAAGTAATGTGAGGCAGCAGCCTGAGTGGAAGAGCCATGATGGTCTGTTGCGCCGTGATATCGATATTGCCGTTTGGTGTATTGAAAGTCAGTGTTGTCTCACCGGTCGGCTGTTGGGACATCGCCATAACCTGGTGATTCAGTTGGATTGCATTAGTAGGCAGTTTTTCTGATAGGCCTTCGATTAGGCTTAACATTCCGCCAGTTAAACGCATGGAAATAGGGCTGGTTGCAATACCAGGCTCGTGTCGCTGTGGCAAGTTGCCTGTGCCGCGGTCAAAAAGGTGAGCGCCAGTCTGGTACTGCTGAAATGCAGTTAGATTTAATTGCTCAATGAGCTGAGTCATTAAAGGGTGCATATCTGGCCAAAACCAAGAAGGACCCATATCATAACGTTCTGCTTTGTTATCGACATTAGCTGAGGGGCTTGATGATGGTAGAGAAACAATACGACCACCGAGGTGACCACGCGCTTCATAAATAGTCGAGAATATGCCTTGTTGTTGTAATAAGTAGGCAGTGTATAGGCCACTTAATCCGCCACCGATGATAGCGATAGGTGTGTTGTTTGAAGTCATGATTTTGGTCTTAGAAATGTTCTGATGAGGGTCTGATATCGAGTTCGTGAGTCCACGCTGAGGGAGACTGGTGGGCTAGATCCCAATAGGTTTTAGCGAGCTCTTCTGGTTGTAGACAGTTTTCTTGTTTTATATTTGGAAAACGCGCCAAGCTAAGCTCTGACCAAATAATGCCGTCAATAACGGGATGAACAACATGAATGCCATGGGGTTGAAATTCTCTCGCGAGTGATTGAGCTAGGCCACGTAGAGCAAACTTGGCAGAACTAAAGGGGCTGAACCCAGAACTACCCCGCATACTGGCTGTTGCGCCCGTTAAAATAAGTGTGCCCTTGCCTTGTGCTTGCATCGCTGGAATAACCGCGTGGCTAATATTGACAGCACTTAAGACGATTGAGCGCCATGCTTGTTCAAAGTCAGCAGCATCTAGATTGAGAAACTTGCCTTTGATGAGTACGGCGACATTATGAATGACCGTGTCAGGTGGGCCGTGTTCAGCAATTGCTTTCCTAATAACAACTTTAGTTTGCTTGGCATTGGATAAATCAACGGGATATTGCTCAGTAGAGCGAGCCAGTGACGTGACGTGATAGCCATTTTTTTCGAATAGCTCTTTAATGGCTTGTCCTAATCCCGGGCCATAGCCTGCAATAATAAGATGTGGTATCACGATAGGTCCCTACTGGTTTTGTTCAGGAATACTCAGGGTTAGCAGTTTACCTTGTTGGGTGATTTTTAAGTGCTTTAAAAAAGACATGCCCAATAGAATCTTATCAAACTGCATACCTTTGCTGATGCTCGCGGGTACGTTCTTCATTTCTAGGTTACCTAGTGAGACACTGTCTAACTGCGTCATAAAAGAGGAACTGGTGCCGTTTGCGGTGATGGTTTGGTGTTGTGTCCCTTTCTTGAGTTTAAGTTTGTTGGCGATGTGTTCTGGTATTGCGACATGGGTGGCACCAGTATCGAGAAGAAACTGAACGGTTTGACCATTGATTTCACCATTGGCGATATAATGTCCTTGTCGGTTTTGCTTTAAGACAATCTCTTGTTCTCCAGCCTGATTGAAAATGGTGGTTATTGCTTGGTTGGGGTTATTTATTCTCTCTAAGACGTCATCGAAAAAAAAACTGGCACCGGCTAGTAATGCGATCCAAATGGCTGCGATGGTGAAGGTATTGAAGCCGGGAGGGGTGTTTTGGTTATCCATGGAAATTTAGACTCATTGAGACTCTTTTTGTTGCATGTCATCGTGTTGTGTTTTAACGGTTTTTGCAATGACATTGTTAAGAAATCAAAATGATGTTGACGTTAGATGCCGCTTACCTCAGCATTGAAACAAGTTCGAAATGTGTTACGGAGGACTAGTCACGAGATTGGGAGATGTATTTTCATCGCTAAAACATGGCGGCCTATGACAAGTTTTATTTTAGTAGCAGGCTGTACTTAGGCTAGACCAAAATCCTAAACAAATAAAGAGGCATACCGATACAACAATCATTGCGCTTTCGAAGGGGGGCCATTCTATGGATACCCCTCCTATTTCTTAAGCTCTAATTAATGCGTTGATGTTGCGTTAGTCGGTTTTCTCCGTCTACGAGGCTGGCTTGATTTCTTAGCCGGATCCGAAGATGGTGTTCTTGTTTGATTTCTTGAGCGATTGCCCGCTGGTTTCGAGACTCTTTTTTTGTGCTTATGCGCTTTATTTAAACTCGATGGCGGGAGTTCATGAGCCGGTTCAAAACCTTCAATGATCCTGCGTTCGATTAGCTCACCCGTTAAGTGTTCAATATCCGATAAGTACTCAAACTCATCCGCACAAACTAATGATATGGCATGGCCAGTAGAGCTAGCTCGACCGGTACGACCGATACGATGAACATAGTCTTCAGGAATATTCGGTAAGTCATGGTTAATGACGTAAGGGAGCTGGTCAATATCAATCCCACGTGCAGCAATATCAGTGGCCACAAGGACTTGAATAGTATTGTCTTTAAAGTTTGCTAAGGCCTTAGTCCGAGCGCCTTGGCTCTTATTGCCATGGATGGCAGCGGCTTTTAAGCCAGTTGCTTCAAGTTGTTTTACCAGCTTATTGGCGCCATGTTTGGTGCGTGAAAAGACTAAGACTTGATGCCATTGGTTATCATTAATTAAGTGGCAGAGTAGAGATGCTTTTTGTTTTTTATCGACGGGGCAAATCCATTGTTCAACCGATTTGACGGTGGTGTTTCTTGGGCTGACAGAGATTTCAACTGGATTATTGACTAACCCTTTGGCTAATTGACGAATTTCATTAGAGAAGGTGGCGGAAAACATCAAGGTTTGACGGTTTTTTGGTAAAAACGATAAGATTTTTTTGATGTCATTGATAAAGCCCATGTCGAGCATGCGGTCTGCTTCATCTAAAACTAATATTTCTAATTGGTTAAACCGAACGGCATTTTGGTTATATAGGTCGAGTAAGCGACCTGGCGTTGCAACCAGAACATCAACACCGCGGCGAAGCTTCATCATTTGTGGGTTGATTTTGACACCACCAAACACAACCGCTGATTTTAAGGGTAAAAATTGACCGTAATTAGTGACACTTTCGTGGACCTGAGCTGCGAGTTCTCGAGTAGGCGTCAACACCAGTGCTCTTGCTTGGTTGCCTGTGGCAGCTTGGCCTTGTAATAGACGGACGAGAAGGGGTAGAGTGAAGCCGGCAGTTTTACCCGTGCCAGTTTGTGCGGCAGCCATGACGTCATGACCTTCCATGATGGCGGGGATTGCTTGGGCTTGGATGGGTGTCGGTGTGTCATAGCCTTGTTTTGTAACAGCTTTGAGAATAGGTTCTGGCAAACCGAGGTCGGTAAAATGCATAAGGTTGGCGCTCGTTTTATGAGATGTCTAAAAGGGAAGCTAGCTTACAGGGTATGAAGCATTGGTGCCATTAAATTGTTGATGTTTCAACCCTTTTTGAGGCCAACTTGGTTATGATGCTGTTAATTATTGTGTTTGTGGAGTACGGGAAAGATGATTTTTAGGGGGTTGTTTAAGGGGTTGAGTTTTGTTTTACCTATACTCTTGCCAGTGCTCGTGATGGCAAGTGAGTGTCAGCGTGACAGAATTGAGTTACAGGTCTTAGGGTCAGGTGGCCCTGAACTGGATGATGGTCGTGCCTCTACAAGCTATCTTATTTGGCTAGATGGTAAAGCGCGGGTTTTAGTCGATTTGGGCCCCGGTTCGAATGTGAACTTTGGTCAAGCTGGTGCAAAGCTAGAAGATATTAACGTAGTGATGTTGACGCACCTTCATGTTGATCATAGTGCTGATTTACCCGCCTTTGTTAAGGGTGCTTTTTTTACACAACGTCAAAAGGATCTGACGGTATTGGGCCCAGGCGGCAATGACTTGATGCCCTCAATGGCGCAGTTTGTTGCCCGGTTGTTTGGAAATGAAGGTGCTTTTTCTTACTTATCTAATTATGTTGATCCAGAGAAAGAGAGCGCCTTTAAATTAAAGACAAGAAGTGTGGCTCTAGATTTAAAAGAAGTCACTTATTATCCGATTGGCAGAGAAATGATTTTAAGTGCGATCCCTGTTCATCATGGACCCATAGCCGCTGTTGCTTGGCGCGT
>JBLIIN010000124.1:0-4559 GCA_047635075.1 Methylophagaceae bacterium
CCGTCACTTTTTTTATCTAATAAATTCATTATTTCGTCATGGGCTGATAATTCAGCCATTGTCGCGCGCACTACTGATAAAGTCTGCGAATTAACATTAGCCAACTGTTCAAGCTTAGCTCTGGCTGATTCCTTTACACTTTCACGGGTATCTGCGCTGAACAAGAGGTCTGTCTGGCCCCCTGTCATCATCAGATAGACATCCGATAGAATCTCTGCGTCCAATAATGCGCCGTGAAGCTCTCGATGGCTGTTATCGATACCATAGCTCTTACACAAAGCATCCAAGCTGTTACGTTGACCTGGGCGCATATCACGAGCCATTGCCAAGGTGTCTAGCACAGTGCAAAAAGTATTTGTCATCGGCATGTTCAGGCGACGAAACTCTGCATTCATAAAGCCAACGTCAAACGGTGCGTTATGAATAACTAACTCAGCCCCATCGATGAACTCAGAAAATGCCTTGGCCACTTGTCCAAAAAGGGGTTTGTCAGCTAAAAACTCATCAGTAATACCGTGAACTCCAATTGCCTCTTCATCACTTTGGCGCTGCGGATTAACGTATTGATGATAATGACGACCAGTGAGTTTACGATCAATTAATTCAACACAACCAATTTCAATGATCCTATGCCCTTTCTCTGCCCCAATACCCGTTGTTTCTGTATCCAGTACTACTTGTCTCATGTGAATCTCGCTGTTCATTCTTTGGTATTTGTTAACTAAGCACTCAATAAGTTACTACTTAAGGCTTAGTTTTCCCCATATTCTTTGCCCAACCAAGCTGTGGTTCTAAAATAGGCCAAGGCCTAGACCTCAGACTGGTCATGCCTAACGTCGTCTTCTGAGCAATTACCATATAAAAATTACCCATCCCCACAGATCCTGCAAGGACACCGTCTATACGCTGAGAAACACGCTCAGGGAAGAGAGTGATGGGCCACAAGTGCCCTAACGTCTCGGTACTCTGGATACTGAAATCCAATAACAACAGCCAATCTTGTAAACGTTTCATACTTACTGCGTTCGCTACCCAAGGCATATTGGTGGAAAAAGGCAAAGTTTTTTGTACTCCCCCCCACCAACTCCATGGGTTAAAGCCAATTATAACTAAATGACCGCTCGGTACTATCGTGCGAGCAGCCTCTCGAATCATTTGCTGAGGTTGACGGGTAAAGTCTAAACTGTGCTGCATGACTACCAGATCAATACTTTGATCAGCCAAAGGCCAATCGCTGCTTGTCATCCAGGCGTCGGTAGTAATACCTGTTTGCCAAGGTAATGCCATGCGGAAAGCATGCTTGATGGGGCTTGTAGATAACAGATCTAACTTTGGGTCCAAACCATGAAACATAAGATGTGCGCCCGAAAATCGTCTTAGCTTTGTTTGCAACCACGCCGATTGTAAGGACAACAACCTTAGAGCTGAATCAGTTTTTAACCAGCGCTTATAATCCTGATTGTCTAACTTATGCGGAACAGAGTTCATATTTATCCTTGACCCTCGATGCCCTGTCTCATTAAACTGAGCAACCTTCATAACGACAGTATTGTAATTGGATGAAGCTTTACCAGCTATTAATATCTTTACCCTTGAGCCTAATTTTGATCAGTGCTTGCTCTCATCAGCCCTTAGTTCAAGATCAGAAGCCTATTGAACCCAGCGTGGCCAGTCCCGTGGTGCCGGTTTTAGACCAGTGGCAGAGCGAGCCATTGGTCGCTGACGATAATACTGATCTATGGCAGCGTATCATCAACGCTTATGGTTTCAATCAAAATATTGATAACCCACGTGTTAGATCCCATCTCAATTATTACAAAAAACACCAAGCTTATATGGACCGTATGGCGACTCGGGCTGAGCGTTATATGTATTATATTGCTGAACAAATTGACGTGCGAGGTATTCCTGGTGAATTGGCCTTATTACCGATTGTCGAAAGTGCCTTCGATCCCTTTGCCTACTCACATGGCCGAGCGTCTGGAGTATGGCAATTTATTCCCTCGACAGGCCGTGATTTTGGTTTAACGCAAGATTGGTGGCATGACGGGCGCCGTAATATTAGCGCCTCCACCATTGCAGCTCTTTCCTATCTGGAAGCCTTGCAACGTGAATTTAAAGGTGACTGGCTGCTGGCTCTAGCGTCTTACAACACCGGTGCAGGCAATGTGAGAAAAGCCATAAGAAAAAATAAACGCTTAGGTAAACCTACTGATTTCTGGTCCCTTAGCTTGCCAAGAGAAACACGGGATTACGTGCCTAAATTAATCGCCCTAGCTCAGTTGATCAAATATCCAGAAAAACATGGGATCACATTAAAGCCCTTAGCGAACGTGCCTTATTTTGCCAGTGTGGATACCGGTGGGCAAATCGACCTCTCGCAACTGGCTGAAATTTCACAGACACCCTTGGATGAGATATATAAATTAAATCCTGGTTTTAACCGCTGGGCGACCAACCCAGAGGGTCCACACAAAGTACTGATCCCGATCGATAAAAAACAAATCTATCTAGAAAATATTGCTAGTTTGCCCGAAAATCAACGGATGAAATGGCAGCGCTACAAAGTAAAAGAGGGAGATTCATTAATAATAATTGCGAAAAAATTTCATACCACTCCAGACGCGTTAAAAGATGCGAATGACTTGAGTAAAAACATGATTCGCATCGGTGAGCAATTATTGATCCCATCAGCACATAAATCTTTAGACAGTTATTCTTATAGCGCGGGCAGTCGATTAGCAAAAATTCAAAACTCTTCTAAACGCAGTAAGAACCGAGACAAGATTGAATACGAGGTAAAAGGTGGTGACAGTTTTTGGGAAATTGCCCGAGACCATAAAGTAGGCATCCGTGAACTGGCAAAGTGGAACGGAATGGCCCCTGGCGACATGTTAAAGCAAGGGCAAAAACTGGTCATTTGGGGGGAGAAAAAACTGCGTAAAAATCGCGAGGTCATTCGTAAATTAACTTACACAGTCCGCAATGGAGACTCTTTGGCACGCATCGCTGACAAATTTCGAGTCCGTGTGCAGGACTTAATACGCTGGAATCGAAAAGAATCAAAAAGTAAATACCTTCAACCTGGCCAAAGATTAAAGTTGTATGTTGATGTAACCAATTAAGAAAAGGCCAACATATAACGCCCATCGCCAAAGGCATGATTTTTAAGCAAGCGACAGTTCACTATGCTTTATGCGATTTTATGTAGACATTTACATTGTTCTTGTTGAACCAAAGACTCGCTTTCGGGATTTTTTTAATACAACCGAAAGCATTAATTTCAGCACACCTGCGGAACCTACAGCAAGGGTCTTGGCCCATATTCACCTTTACTGTAGAGGGTAAGCAATTTGGCTTGAGTGTGAATATGAAACTAACTATCATCATCTAAAGAAGACAATCGCGATTGTTTTGACTTCAAACACAAAATCTACTGCCAATAATACAATCTATAATAATAAATTTAAGGAATTAACGGGTAAGGATAAATATGAAAAAATGTATGAACGACACCCTTAAAATTCTCACCATTTTTGTATTATTTATTAACGTCTCTGCCGCAGCGTCCCTTCCTGACGATATAAAATGGCTAACAAATACAACAAGCCCTGAGTGGAGTTCTACAGAAGCTAAAAAAGGGGGTCTATTAAGACTTCATATTGCAAGCTTTCCTCCCACTTTAAGAACCGTTGGCCCAGATTCAAGCAATTATTTTCGCAGTTTTTTAACAGATAACCAAATGCCGTTAGTGAGCTTTCACCCTAATAGCGGTGAGATTATTCCTATGCTAGCCAGTCACTGGGCGTATGCTAGCGATGGCAAAACGGTTTATTACAAAATAAAAAAGAAAGCGCAATGGTCAAATGGTCTGCCTGTAACCGCCGATGATTTTTTATTCGCACTGAAATTTAACCGTTCTAAATATATTGTCGCACCTTGGTATAACAAACACTTTAATGAAGAAATAGTTAATATTATTAAATATGATTCCCACACTATTGCTATTGTAGGAGCACGAGTTAAGCCAAAAAAAGATCTACACTATTTTTATGCGATAAAACCTAGAGCTAAACATTTTCATCGACTCGACGATCATTGGGTTAATCATTTCAATTGGAAAGTTGAGCCTAATACGGGTCCATACAAAATCAGTAACATTCGTAAAGGTAAATTAATTGCATTCCAACGCAAACTTGACTGGTGGGGAAATAATGATCAATTTTTGCGTAACCGTTTTAATGTAGACAATGTCTTAATCAAGGTCGTGCGCGACCCTAATACTGCGTTCAAATACTTTGAACGCGGGGAGCTGGACGCATTCAATCTCACGATGCCTAAACTTTGGCATGAAAAAGCCAATGGACCCATGTTTCAAAAAGGCTTTATCCATAAGCTCTCTTTTTATAATCAAACAGAACAAAGTCCAGCTGGTTTATTTCTGAACTTGGATAATAAAATATTACAAGACGTCAGAGTACGTAAGGCCATTGCTCACAGCTTAAACCTTGATAAAATTATTCAACAATTATTACACAATGACTATAAACGCCTTTCTC
>JBLIIN010000125.1:0-4532 GCA_047635075.1 Methylophagaceae bacterium
AACTCCGTTGTCATCATTAGTTATAACTCACATATTACAGTATTTTTTAATCTTTTTTCACAACATTTTTAGTTAAAAAATGGTGTGTAAGTCACAAATAACTGGATTAATAATGTGGCATAATATTTATGTGAGAAAGAACAAGGACACTAGATACTTAAAACCAATTTAAGGAGCGTAGGATGGAAATTCCAGGATTATCGCCATTCAGTAATCAACCCACACTGACCAATCCATTAACTCAAGGTGAAAAACTGCAAGGACAACAAACTCAGGCTCAAACAGGCAGTGAATCGACGAGTACCACCACTGCGTCACAACAAGCATCTTCTAGCCTATCAAAGATAGAGGTTGTTAATCAGGCGAATGAAGCAGCAGAGATTCAAGCAAATAACGACAGCAATGCTAATCTAGGCGCAAACATTGACATTATCGTATAGTTTGTGAAGGTATAATTATGTCCAGCCCAATAATTTCGAATGATCCGCTCTACCGTTTGTTAAGAGAAGGCAAGATGGACGAGTTTAATCAACGTATTGCTGCTGGTGAAACAGTCGACCTTAAAGGGTGCGACTTTAGACATATAAATTTGCAGTTGCTCAATGCCGATGGCCTAGATTTTTCTGGTAGTTACTTTCGTCAGGCGGATTTGAGAGGAGTCGATTTTTCAAAGTGTATTACTTTTGAAGGAGCGAGTATTCATGGTGCTAAAATATCAGGTGTTTGTTTCCCAAAAGAAATAAGGGCTGATGAGATTTTACTGTCTTTAGAGCACGGTACACGCATTCGCTATTCCTAGGATTATGTTACTTCCTCATCAGAGTCTTGTGATTTTTTTGGCAACCATCTAGAACAGAACAAACCTAATTCAAAAAGCAGCCAGACGGGTAAGGCCAACAAAGTTTGTGAAATAATATCGGGTGGTGTTAGTAACATTCCAACGATAAAAGCACCAACAATAATGTAGGGACGCTTTTCACCTAAACTGTCGACTGTTGAAACGCCGCTCCAGATAAGTAATAGAGTGGCAATGGGGACTTCGAAAGCAAACCCAAAGGCAAAAAATAATTTTAAAACAAAATCTAAATAGCTGCTGATATCTGTCATCACTGCCACGCCTTCAGGCGCAGCTTGGGTTAAAAAACCAAAAACTAACGGGAATACAACGTAATAAGCAAAAAGGATTCCTAAAAAAAATAACGCTGTGCTAGCAAATAATAAAGGGAAAATGATTTTTTTTTCATTTTCATATAAGCCCGGCGCAACAAACCCCCATAATTGAAATAATAAGACAGGAATGGCCAGCATGATAGCGGTACATAGGGTCAATTTGAATGGGGTTAAAAAAGGCGAAGCGACTTCCGTTGCAATCATCGTGCTACTTTCAGGCAAATGACTAAGTAAAGGCTCAGCGAGGAAATGATATAAATCGTTTGAGAATGGGAGCAGGACGACAGCTATTATTAAGACGGCTAATATACCGCGGAGTAGACGATCACGTAATTCAACCAAATGAGACACCAGCTGTTGCTGGCTATCTATTTCCATCATTTTCCTTATGAGTATTAGCGGTCTTTACTGGTTTTGGTTTAACAGCTTCGACAGGTTTATCTGCCTTATCCATTTCATCAGGAACAACATAGCGAGGGACAGAGGGGGGTTGGTCATCAGTAATGGTCTTTCTTAACTCTTCAGCACGGAGTTCACGTGAAATATCATTGCGCACAGATTGAATTGAGGCATTAGCACGCCCTATCCATAATCCTGTGACACGAATCAAGCGAGGCATTCGCTCGGGGCCAACGACAACCAGCGCGACCACAGCAATCAGTAAGATTTCCCAAAAACCAATATCAAACATAATAGTGCTTTTTCTACTATTCAATCATTAACATTAACTTTGTTTATCTTTCTCAGTTTGCTGCATATTATTACTTTCACTTTTTGCATGGTCCAGAGAGACGTCATCTTTTGCATTAACGTCGTCTTCACCTTCACGAACAGATTGTTTAAAGCTTTTTATTGCACTGCCTAAATCACCGCCCATGGTGCGTAATTTCTTAGTACCAAATAAAAGAATGACAATTGCTAATATAATGGCCAGTTGCCATATGCTAATACCGCCTAATCCCATGATGTACTCCTAATTAAAACTAGGTAGGCCTTGGCCTCCCAGTATATGTACGTGTAAATGCCCTACTTCTTGTCCACCACCGGGCCCAGTATTTATAATAGTTCTAAAACCGTCAGGCAAACCTTGAATGCGGGCTAGATGTGGCAATTTTAACATTATATGCCCTATCAGTATTTGATGCTCATCGTTCAAATCATCCAAGCTGACCAAATGAATTTTAGGAATCACTAATAAGTGGACAGCAGCGCGGGGATTAATATCCTTGAAGACTAATATTTGCTCGTCTTCGTAGACAATGTCAGCAGGTATATCACCCAAGATAATCTTACAAAAAAGACAGTCAGACATTATTTAGTCCTATTGGCTTTTTCTTCTAGTCCTGATAGGCCGAAACGACGATCTAACTCTGCTAATACTAGCTCAGGGTCAATGTTGTTATGAACTAATAGCACTAAGCTATGAAACCAGAGGTCAGCTGTTTCATAAATTATCTCACTGGGATCGCCACCCTTACCAGCAATCACAGTTTCGATTGCTTCCTCGCCTAATTTTTTGAGAATTTTATCGGTACCACCTTGATATAGGCTAGCTACATAGGAATTGTCAGCATCAGCTGACTTACGCGCCTCTAGAACGGCCGTTAACTGGCTTAGTACATTGCTCATGAATATATCTCTTTGGGGTTTTTCAGCACCGGTTCAGTGGTTATCCATTGATTGTCTTCTAATAGCTGATAAAAGCAATGATGACGACCAGTATGGCAAGCAATACCGCCCAACTGAACGACACTTAATAAAACAGCATCATTATCACAATCAAGTCTAATAGACTTGATTTTCTGCTGATTACCTGATTCTTCACCTTTATGCCATAATTTTTGTCGGGATCGAGACCAATAAACGGCATAGCCCGTTTGCATCGTTAGTAATAAGGAATCTCGATTCATCCACGCTAATGTAAGCACTTGTAGGCTAGCAAACTCTTGGGTAATAACAGGCACAAGGCCATCATTATTCCATTTGACTTGCTCAAGCCAGTTCATTACAAGCGGACCTCAATGCCTTGGCCAGCCATTTGTAGTTTTGCTTCACCGACGGTGTGTTGACCAAAATGGAAGATACTCGCAGCTAAGACAGCATCCGCTTCACCGATCTTTATGCCATCGGTTAAATCTTGCAGTTTACCAACGCCACCGGATGCAATGACCGGCACATTAACTGCTCTGCTAACAGCACGGGTAAGCGCTAAATCAAAGCCGGATTTAGTGCCGTCACGATCCATACTTGTTAATAGGATTTCACCTGCACCATAAGACACCATTTTTTTAGCCCACTCTACGGCATCAATGCCTGTAGGTCTGCGGCCACCGTGTGTGTATATTTCCCATTTGTCGGAGTCTGTATCAAGTGAGACTCGCTTGGCGTCGATAGCAACAACAACGCATTGTGAACCGAACTTTTCTGCGGCTTCTCGTACAAAATCAGGGTTAATAATGGCTGCAGAGTTAATGCCAACCTTATCTGCTCCAGCATTCAACATGCGTCGAATATCATCCAATTTACGAATTCCGCCGCCGACAGTCAGAGGAATAAAGACCTGGCTAGCTACCGCTTCAACAACATGCACAATTGTATCGCGGTCATGGTGTGTGGCGGTAATATCTAAAAAAGTCAGTTCGTCTGCGCCTTGTTCATCATAGCGTTTTGCAATTTCAACAGGGTCGCCTGCATCACGAATATCCACAAATTGCACGCCTTTAACAACACGGCCGTTATCAACATCTAGACAAGGAATAATGCGTTTAGCTAAGCCCATTGTTAAGCGTAATGTTGTGGGGGGTTTAAGCGGTCAGCCAAAGCTTGACCTTCAGCAAGGTCAATTGTGCCCTCATAGATGGCGCGTCCAACAATAGCTCCCGTAACACCTTCACTCTCGTAATGGCACAAGGCCTTAATGTCGTCATAATCAGTGACGCCACCGGATGCGATTACAGGGATATTAATTGCGCGTGCTAAATCACGCGTTGACTCCAAATTAACGCCTTGCATCATACCGTCACGGCTGATGTCAGTGTAAACAATGGCTTCCACGCCATCTTGTTCGAAGTGTTTGGCGATGTCGGTGACGTCATGATGGGAGAGTTTTGACCAACCATCAATCGCCACCTTACCGTCTTTGGCATCCAAGCCTATGATGATATGACCTGGGAATTCTGCACAGACGTCACCAACAAAATGAGGAGCATTGATAGCTTTGGTACCAATTATTGTATAACGAACACCGGCTTCGAGGTAAGCTTGAATTGTTTCCTCATCGCGTATACCGCCTCCGATTTGAACATCAAGTTCAGGAAAAGCGCTACAAATTTGATGAATGACTTTGGCGTTCACCGGCTTAC
>JBLIIN010000126.1:0-4486 GCA_047635075.1 Methylophagaceae bacterium
TAGATACTCTGCCCGTCGCTCCCATCTCGGACATGCAAAATGTTCGATTAAACGCTTACAGTTTGTGGTGACAAAAAAACAGCAGTTTCTTATGGGAAAATTATATTTACTCGTTATATTACTTCGTTATATTACTTCATTCTTTTCTAATATCCCTTAGCAACTAATAGGTGCCCTTGTTGCAAGACAATGTCCTACCACTTGATTCAAAGCCATCATAATTTTCATGCTAAAAACATCTTATATGCTGGGTTATCAGTCTCTTCCCAACATTCATACCCTAACTCTCTAATAAAGTTCTGAAACGTATCACGCTCCAACTCTGGCACTTGCACACCGACGAGCACACGGCCATAGGCAGCGCCATGATTACGATAATGGAATAAACTGATATTCCAACGTTCGCCCATTCGCGTTAAGAAGCGTAATAATGCGCCTGGGCGTTCTGGAAATTCAAAACGATATAGTCGTTCATCTTCAGCCTGCATTGCATGCCCACCGACCATATGTCGCACATGTAGCTTTGCCATTTCATTGTCAGTAAAGTCAACCACTGCATAACCACTTTGCTCGATGCTCGAAAATAAAACATCGCGCTCTGCACGACCACCATCTGTCCGTAAACCGACAAATACTTGTGCATTTGAGTCATCTGCATAACGATAATTAAATTCTGTCACACTCCGGCCCGCTAGGGCCTGACAGAACACTTGGAAACTCCCCGGTGTCTCATCGATTGTCGCCGCAAAAAGGACCTCACGTTTTTCACCCAACTCAGCACGTTCTGCAATATGACGCAAACGGTCAAAGTTCATATTGGCACCACTGTTTATTACAGCAAATTGCTGACCTTGCAATGCCTCACGTTCAATGTATTTTTTGACTCCGGCCACGGCTAATGCACCAGAAGGTTCAGCAATCGAACGAGTATCATTGAAAATATCCATAATAGCGGCACAAATCTCATCCGTATCAACCAAAATGACTTCATCAACTGTTTCACGGGCTATGCGGAAATTTTCCTTACCCACTTGACGCACTGCTGTTCCATCAGCAAACAAACCCACTTGTTCTAGTGTAATTCGCTCATCAGCCAACAAGGCATCATGCATACTCGCCGCATCAGCCGGTTCCACACCAATTACTTTGACTCCGGGCCAGAACGCTTTGATATACACAGCCATTCCCGCAATCAGGCCACCACCACCGACAGGAATGAAAATGGCGTCAAAAGGATCTGGGTGTTGACGAATAATTTCCATTGCGACCGTGCCTTGCCCAGCAATCACCTCAGGATCGTCATAAGGATGAATAAACACACGGTTCTGCTGCCCGGCAAGTCCCAGAGCATAACTGTAAGCTTCATCATAAGTATCGCCATAAAGCTCAATTTCGGCGCCAAAATTTCTTACTGCTTCTATTTTAATTGGCGGTGTGGTCGTCGGCATTACAATTAAGGCAGAAATGGCCAGTTTCTCTGCTGCCAACGCGACACCTTGCGCGTGATTCCCCGCAGAAGCGGCAACAACGCCTTGTTCGCGTTCAACATCATTCAATTGACACATCCGGTTATAAGCACCGCGTAATTTGAATGAGAAAATCGGCTGTAAGTCTTCACGCTTCAACCAGATCGCATTTTCTAAGCGACGGGATAAGCGTGGCATCTCTTCCAATGGCGACTCTATCGCAACATCGTAAACCCGCGCTTTTAAGATTTTTTCTACATATTCAGTCAGCATGGCAAAGTGATTTTCTAATCCAATCAAGTAAATATTCAATTCGTTTACGCTTACGTTACCATTACCCATCATTTATCTCTATAATTACAACGATAAATTCAACACCAGATATTTTGAAAGGAAGGGAAAAAGCAATGACCGCTGACGAACTTAAGAAACAGGCCGCCTATGCTGCACTTGACCACATCACAACAGGTGGCATTATTGGCGTTGGCACCGGTTCAACAGTCAATCACTTCATCGACGCCTTAGCCACAATAAAACACAAGATTGACGGTGCTGTGTCAAGTTCAATTGTGTCAACAAAGCGTCTAGAAGCTCATGGCATTGAAGTCTTTGACCTTAACCAAACCGGCACTATTGCAAGCTATGTTGATGGCGCTGATGAATCCAACCAGTTTTTGCAACTGATCAAAGGAGGCGGTGGCGCACTTACACGCGAAAAGATTATAGCTGCAGCCAGTGAAAAATTCGTTTGTATTGCAGATAGCAGTAAACGTGTTGATGTTTTAGGTACCTTTCCTTTGCCGGTAGAAGTTGTCCCGATGGCTCGGAGTTATGTTGCGCGTGAAATTGTCAAATTAGGCGGTCAACCTGTCTATCGAGAAGGCTTTATCACGGACAACAGCAATGTCATACTCGATGTGCACGGCCTCACAATCATGGAACCAATAGCACTCGAAAAAGCATTAAACAATATCGTCGGGGTCGTTACTAACGGTTTATTTGCCATGCGCCCAGCTGATGTATTATTACTGGGTAGCGAAGACGGCACGCAAATCGTTCACGCCACATAATATAGAGCTCTCTTCCTCACGATTTGAGGGGGAAACCGAATCTTAATCCCCAATGTTTAAACCACTTAGTGTCTACATCGGCTTGCGTTATACTCGCGCTAAACGCCGAAACCATTTCATCTCCTTCATTTCGCTCACCTCCATGTTGGGAGTGGCATTAGGTGTTGCCGCATTAATCACCGTTTTATCAGTGATGAATGGATTCGAAAAAGAACTGCGAGAACGCATTTTGGGTATGACCTCGCATGCCTTTATTACTGAGCGCTCAGGTGCGTTATCAGATTGGAGCACATTGCAGGAGCAAGTTCAAAGCCTACCTCACGTGCTGGACACGGCGCCTTTTGTCGAAGGTCAAGCTATGTTAAGCCAAGGTAATCGTGTTAGAGGTACCTTAGTGCGGGGGGTCAACCCAGCACTTGAGCCTAAAGTCTCGACCATTAGTGAAAAAATAATCCAAGGCCGTTTTGACAGTCTTCAACCCGGTAGCTTTGGTGTCATCCTCGGCCACGACTTAGCCAGAGCAATGAATGTCCGAATAGGTGACAAAATAACGTTAATTACACCGCATGTTAGTCCTACACCCGCCGGTGTCATTCCCCGATTAAAACGCCTTAATGTGGTAGGAATTTTTGAAATAGGCATGTACGAATACGACAGTGCCCTCGCTTTGGTGAACATTGAGGATGCCGCAAAATTATTTCGAATCCCAGACCAAGTCACCGGCTTAAGACTTAAGTTAGACGATGTCTTCAAAGCCCCAGAGATCACACGTGACATCATGAGTAAACTGACAGTGAACTATCATGCCGTCGACTGGACCTTTCAACATGCTAATTTCTTCCGAGCGCTTAAAACTGAAAAAATGGTTATGTTCATCATTCTATTATTGATTGTCGCTGTCGCTGCCTTTAATATCGTTTCAACTTTAATTATGATGGTCACCGATAAACAGTCCGATATCGCCATTCTAAGAACACTTGGCATGACCCCCGGTAACATCATGACTATTTTCATGGTCCAAGGCGTTCTAATCGGTTTGTTAGGAACCTTGTTAGGAATCGCTGGTGGCGTGAGTCTGGCATTGAATATCGAAAACATCATTGCCTTCGTCGAAAGTTTACTAGGCTATAATATCCTATCTCCAGATGTCTACTACATTAGTAACATTCCTTCTGATCTACGCTGGGACGACGTCACCATTATCGGTATCACTGCATTTCTGCTGTCATTGTTATCAACACTTTACCCATCATGGCGAGCGTCACAAACCCGCCCTGCCGAAGCATTACGCTATGACTAAGACTGTCATTCAATGCCAAGGTATAAGCAAACAATTTGTTGATGGCCAACTTAGAACTAATGTATTAAGCAATGTAGATTTAACCATCAACAAAGGTGACAAACTAGCCATCGTCGGAAGCTCTGGCTCTGGAAAAAGTACGCTATTACATCTACTCGGTGGCTTAGACAAACCAAGTTCAGGCTATATCATGCTCCATGGCAAAGACATTAATACCTTACCGGTTAAAGCTTTGAGTAAACTTAGAAATCAAAGCCTTGGCTTTGTGTACCAATTTCACCATTTATTACCTGAGTTCAGTGCACTTGAAAATGTCGCCATTCCACTCGTTATCGGCGGTATGGATCCAAAGCAAGCTAAATACCAAGCTGGAGAGTTACTCAAAAAAGTCGGTTTAAATCATCGGCTTATTCATAAGCCCAGCGAACTGTCTGGCGGTGAACGCCAACGCGCCGCACTAGCAAGAGCATTAATTACAGAACCAGATTGTTTGTTAGCAGATGAACCAACAGGCAATTTAGATCAGCGCACTGCACAAGGCATTTTTGACCTAATTTTAGAGCTCAATGAAATCTTAGGAACAGCCCTCGTTATTGTCACCCATGACACTGGGCTAGCAGCCCAAATGAACCGAGTCATGACTTTAATAG
>JBLIIN010000127.1:0-4467 GCA_047635075.1 Methylophagaceae bacterium
ATATGCTTAGGCTGTGATGCCTGTGATTTCGATTTCCGTAAATGATTGGCGATGTCCCATCTGTCTACGGTAATGCTTACGACGATGGAATTTGATGATTTTCACTTTATCGCCGCGGCCATTGGCTGCAACTGTTGCTGTGACTTTTGCGCCATCTAAATAAGGTGCGCCGATTTTTACATCATCACCTTCACCAACCATTAAAACTTTATCAAGCTCAATTGTGTCACCGGCCTCGGCTGACAATTTCTCGACGCGTAGCGTTTCGCCCTCTTTAACACGGTACTGTTTACCGCCTGTCGCGACAATAGCGTACATCGCTGTCTCCAAAATTAAGATTATTGCTGGCAAGTCCAACAAAAGACCGGCAATTTTAGCGCTTTTCCTATGATAGATCAAACCTTAATCAAAATATTTGCGATCTGTTGTCCTGCGTGAGAAAGTAATGATATTTCCAAATCAACATTATAGGCAGAATATAGCTCCTTGGATATTCAATCGATCTATTCCTTAATAGAAGATGATATGGCTGCCGTCGATGCGATGATTCATACTCGATTGCAATCTGACGTTGTCCTCATTAACCAGTTAGGCCATTACATCGTTAACAGTGGTGGCAAGCGTTTGCGGCCCGCTTTAGCTATTTTGAGTGCCCGAGCTTGCGGTTACCAAGGACAACAACACGCCAACCTTGCCACTATTCTTGAATTTATTCACACCGCGACTCTATTACATGACGATGTCGTTGATGGCTCTGAAATGCGGCGCGGACAGGAAACTGCTAACAACCTTTGGGGCAATGAGGCCAGTGTGTTAGTTGGTGATTTTCTCTATACACGCTCATTCGAGATGATGGTCGAAATGGAATCGATGCCGCTGATGCGTATTCTCTCGCATACCACCAATATTATCGCCGAAGGTGAGGTACTACAGCTCTTAAACTGTAACGATCCTGACACCAGTGAAGCTGCTTATCTTGAAGTAATACACCATAAAACAGCCAAACTATTTGAAGCTTCTGGCCAGTTAGGTGCTGTCATCAGTGGTTGTGATATCGACATTGAGCAGGCAATGGCACGTTATGCCATGCATTTGGGTAGCGCATTTCAGCTAATCGATGATTTATTAGATTACAGCGAATCAAGCGATACCATCGGTAAAAATATTGGTGACGATTTAGCAGAAGGCAAACCAACTTTACCCCTCATATATGCCATGCAACATGGCAATGACATCCAAAGGCAAGTCATTCGCCACGCGATTGAGCACGGCGAGCGTGATCGTATTGATGAGATTATCACGATCATTAATGAAACAGGTGCGATAAAATACACCTCTCAAGCGGCCCTGAATGAATCAGAACAAGCCAAATCGGCTCTGACAATTTTGCCAGACTCTATTTACAAAGTTGCTTTACTGTCTTTGGCAGATTTTTCTGTCGAACGTCACTATTAAAATTAGAATAAAATACGCAAGGATGTGCGATCTTTAATCATTTGGTTACTTAAGCTTATGTCAGATTTTTATCAGTACCATTTATTTTTTTGTACGCATGAACGCGAGGACAGGGCTCATTGCCAAGAACATGGTGCTACGTCGCTCCGTAATTATGCCAAACAGCGTGTAAAAGATCTTAAGCTCAAAAAAGTCCGTATCAATAATTCAGGTTGTCTAAATCGTTGTGCACTTGGCCCGATGATGGTCGTCTACCCCGAAGGCGTTTGGTATCAATACCGAAATAAGGATGATATGGACGAAATTCTCGAAAGCCACATTATCAAGGGTCAGATAGTAGAAAGACTAAAACGATGACTCCTGATCAATATTGCCAAAATAAAACAGCACAAAGTGGTTCAAGTTTTTACTACAGCTTTTTATTTTTGTCAGAGCCACAACGCCAAGCTATTACAGCCTTGTATGCTTTTTGTCGCGAGATTGATGACATTGTTGATGAGGTCCTTGAAGTAGATATCGCTCGCACGAAATTAGATTGGTGGCGACAAGAAATAGAACGTGTATACCTCAACCAAGCCTCACACCCGATTGGCAAGGCTTTAACCACTGCTATTTCAGGCTATGATTTACATCAAGAATATTTAATAGAAATTATTGATGGCATGGCAATGGATTTAACGCAATTTAGCTATCCTGATTTCACACAACTTACATTATATTGTCATCGTGTTGCAGGCGTTGTCGGTTTATTATCAGCAGAAATATTTGGTTATCGAGATCAAGCAACATTACAGTATGCTGAAAGCTTGGGTATGGCTTTGCAATTAACCAATATCATTCGCGATGTGCGAGAGGATGCGGAGCGAGGCCGCCTCTATTTACCCCAAGATGAAATGAGTCAGTTTGGAGTTGATGTCGACTCAGTATTAGCCTTAAAAAGTAGTCCAGAACTGATTAGTTTACTGAAGTTTCAAAAAGACCGAGCTCAGGAATACTATCTAAAAGCAATGGCAATCCTACCTAACACTGATCGTTATTCACAACGAACGGGCTTAGTGATGGCAAAAATTTATCAAGCCACTTTAGAGGAGATAGCAGAAGATAACTTCCAAGTTATGCAGCACCGTGTCTCTTTAACTCCTTTACGTAAATTTTGGATTGCATGGACAACGACACGAAAACAACGACGTTGGAAAGTAAAACCAGCATGACAACGTTAGTGATTGGGGCCGGATGGAGTGGGCTTGCGGCAGCAGTCTCACTCATTGAGCAAGGTCATTCGGTTCATTTAGTCGAGTCCGGAAAACAATTAGGTGGACGAGCGCGAAATGTCACTTGGCAAGGTAAAGTAGTTGATAACGGCCAACATATTATGATCGGTGCTTACGAGCGTATGTTAACGATGATGCAACTGATTGGCGTTGATACCGAACAGGCGTTTAATCGTTTACCGATTGATATTTCAATGCATGACCCCCTCTATTCAACTTTACATTTATCTGGGAAAAGTCGTTTACCATGGCCATGGTCGCTAGCTTGGAATTTAATTAAAAGTGCTGGTCTCAATAGCTTAAAGAGCTTAATCACATTACAAAAAGATATCCCCCGTTTATTGTCTGAACAAGACATCACCGTTTTAGCCTGGCTGCAAAGAGCAGAGCAACCGGAGCGTCTTATCAGACAACTCTGGGAACCGTTATGTCTTACAACCTTAAATACGCAAGTCACAAAAGCATCGGCTCACGTACTTGCAATTGTATTGAGAGATAGCCTAGGCAAAGATGAACCAACAGCCGATCTACTCATTCCAAAGATTCCGCTAGGATCTTTATTTGCTCAAGCTGCTGCTCATTATATTCAACAACACGGCGGTAGAATCAGCCAACAAATCCGTATTGCAGAGCTCGTAGTAGAAGAAAGCCAAATCAGTGGTGCGATAACCACTCATGGCGACTTCATCGATAGTGAAAATATTATTTTGGCAACTGGCCCCGATCAGATGGCACAATTACTCACCTCTCATCTACGCTTTCCTCGGCCGAGTCAAATGCCTATTACGACGGTTTATTTACAATATCCCGAGCATCTGCGCTTGCCCAAACCACTCTTAGGTATGACGGGGACAATGAGTCACTGGTTGTTTGACCGGAGTGAACAACATCCTGGGATGATTGCCGTTGTCATTAGCTCAGATGGTGCTCATGAAAAACTGTCTAAAGAGGTCTTGGTTCAGCACGTCTGTGATGAGATACATCAGTTATTACCCGAGTTTCCTGGAAAAGCTGATGAAGGATTTGTCATCAGAGAAAAGCGGGCCACATTTGAATGTACTGTGGAAAACCATCGTAACCGACCTAAATGCAACACCACAATTCTTGGGTTGTGGTTGGCCGGAGACTATATTGCCAACGATTACCCCGCGACATTAGAAGGCGCTATTCGTAACGGTGAGCACTGCGCCCAGCTGTTACTTACAAATTTAACCTCGACTGAGATTTGATGCTTATGACACCTTTATTAAACCTCCTTTTCGTTTTAGTTGTTTCGTTGACAGCTTGCAACAGCGACGTTCCCGACAGGTCAGCCAATCTATCTGAAGGTGGTTTACCACCCTCTCAACGTACTCAAGAAGACAGTCCTGCTGGTGTCAAATTTAATGAGAAAACACCCTTTAAATCCTTATCAGACTCTGCTGAGCCATAATTCACATATCATCATGTCTGATACCCCTCTTTCCGAACAGGTTATTTTAGTCACTGGTGCTGCAAGTGGGCTCGGTGCCGCTGTTGCGAAGTGTTACGCAAGTCATGGCGCAACAGTCATTATGTTGGACAAAGACCTAGCAGGTCTTGAAGCAACTTATGATGCAATCTATCCAGCTTATACAAAGCCTGCTATCTATCCTCTGGATTTAAAAGGAGCAGGCATTGATGATTATGCTGACTTGGTGGCAGCGATTGAGTCTAACTTTGGTCACTTGGATGCACTGACCCATTGTGCTGCTAGTCTCGG
>JBLIIN010000128.1:0-4419 GCA_047635075.1 Methylophagaceae bacterium
TGTTTATTTCGTAACCCATTGACATGACTATCTTGCTAAAAATTAAGCGACTAAATAGCTGTTTATTTAAGACTTGATAATGACCTTACTAAACTTAACCCGATCTACTGAACTTTTCCACTAAAACCATATCAAACACCTAGTTGCAGCTGAGCTGTCAGAGAGTTGGGTAAAAATAGTAAACATGTCGTCAAATTCTCTCATCTGATGTCCCCTTTTTAGCTCACTAATTCTCACCCCCCCTTATTATCTATAGCTGATACTCACCTCAAACTGGTGACATACTGAATCACCCTAGTAAGTGACCCCGTATGCCTAGAATCTCCACCCTAAGAGTATCGGCTTCTGATAAGGTTAGTTACTCATTAAATAGAGCAGCCTCGAACTATGCCTCAAAATGAATTACGAATCCTCACCTACAATATCCACAAGGGCTTTAGCGCTGGTAATCGACATTTCATCTTGCCCAAATTACGTGATGCCCTAACCACAGAAAATGCTGACATCATGTTACTTCAGGAAGTGCAAGGCGAACACAAACAACACGAACTCACCCAAGTTGGTTGGCCAGATCGCTCTCATGCTGATTACGTTGCTGAAGGAACATGGCCACATGTTGTCTATGGCAAGAACGCTATGTATAGACTAGGCCATCACGGCAACGCCATCCTAAGTAAATATCCCATTATTCGCTGGGATAATATTAATGTATCAGCATTATCTTGGGCAAGCAGAAGCCTGTTACATGCGGTTATTAAGCTACCTGCAATCGATGAAAATTTGCATATCATCTGCATACATTTGGGATTAATCAATATGGAGCGAAAACAACAAATCAAAATTTTGTCGGAACGTATAGAAGACCATGTACCTAAAAATGCCCCCTTAATCATTGCAGGAGACTTTAATGATTGGAGCGAGAAAGCTGGAAAGCACTTTTCAGAGCAACTCAACCTTCAAGAAACACATCACACTTTGCATAATAAACACGCCAGGACTTTTCCAGCCTGGTTGCCTTTTCTAAAGATGGACCGCGTCTACTTCCGTAAGGTAAAACCCATAAGTTGTGAACGACCTCATTATCACTTGTGGCGACGCTTATCTGACCATGCCCCCCTGATTGCTAAATTCGAAATCTGCAACGAAGTGATTAAAACAGCTAAAAAAGCAAAATATTAGCCTCATTTACTCAACATGATCACGAATAAAAACCCAACTATCACCATCAGACATCTCAGCACTCAAACAATAGCCATCGCTGTCAAAGTTTTTAAGTTGCTCAGGATCATTAATACGATGGTCGATAATATAGCGGCTCATTAACCCACGCGCTTTTTTGGCATAAAAGCTGATGATCTTATACTGTCCATTCTTAGCATCTTTAAACACTGGCGTGATGATCCGAGTCCTCAGCTTTTTTGCTTCTAAAGCCTTAAAATACTCATTCGATGCCAAGTTGACTATAACCGCATCAGATTGAGATGCTTCCGTTTCAATTTCCTCACGCAGTTGTCCCCCCCAAAACTGATATAAGTTTTTACCTTTGGCATTAGCGAATTGTGTGCCCATCTCCAGTCGATATGGTTGGATCAAATCCAATGGCTTCAATACGCCATATAAACCTGACAGAATACGTAAATGCTGTTGAGCAAATTCGAAACCATCTTCATCCATTGTTTCTGCGTCAAGGCCAGTATATACATCACCTTTAAAGGCCAGCACAGCTTGCTTAGAATTATCTAAGCTAAATGGTGTTGCCCAAGATTGAAAGCGCGCCATGTTCAATCCGGCCAATTTATCACTCAACTTCATCAACGTTGCAACACCCGGCACAGATAACTGTTTCAACTCATTAATTAATAGTTGAGATTGTCCTAAAAATTTAGGTTGGGTATGGCATGTTGTTATCGGCTGAGATTCAAAATCGAGTGTTTTTGCAGGTGAAATAACAGTAAGCATAGTCAAACATCCTAAAGTTGTATAGCTAACGATAACCTTACCATTTCTTATTTAATCACATCAAGTTATCACTCTATTTATAAGCTTACACTAGAGCTTCTGCCCTATTTATGGGACACTTTAAGGTCGAATAATTTGATAATTAGCAGCACCTATGATCAAAACCATTATTAATGACATTGATACCGTCAATGAATGGGTCGGGCGCGCATCTGCTTGGCTGGTCCTTGGGATGGTTCTCATCATCTGTTACGACGTGGGTATGCGTTATTTTTTCAACCAAGGTTCAGTCGCATTACAAGAGCTACAATGGCATCTGTTCGCCCTGATTTTCTTACTTGGTAACGCTTACACTTTAAAACACAACGGTCATGTGCGTGTCGACGTCATATTTCAAAGTCGCTATCTATCCAACCAACACCGCGCACTAATTAATATCTTTGGCATTCTGCTTTTCCTGATGCCCTTTTGCATCTTAGTGCTGACAACAACTTGGCCGTTTGTGGAAAATGCTTTTTTTTATAAAGAAGGTTCTCCTGACCCCGGAGGCCTAACACATCGCTATTTACTCAAGGGCAGTATCCTTATCTCTTTCGCTTTACTCTTCTTACAAGGTATTGCCGAACTACTTAAAAACTACCTCAAACTGGGCCAAAAGGAATCCATTTAATGGCAATCTGGGCTGTCGTCATGTTCGGCGTTTTATTCCTTTTATTACTTTTAGGCTTTCCCGTTGCGTTCACACTCGGGGCCGTTGCTCTAGGGTTTGGTAGTGTTTTCTTAGGTTTGGGCTTCTTTGATTTACTACCCCTCAGAATCTGGGGAATCATGACTAACTTCACACTACTAGCAGTCCCTCTCTTCATTTTTATGGGCGTCGTGTTGGAAAAGTCTGGCATTGCAGAACAACTACTCGAGACGATGGGAAAACTCTTTGGCCGTGTTAGAGGTGGTTTGGCCATCTCTGTAGTCATCGTTGGTGCTTTACTTGCTGCCACCACTGGCGTTGTTGGCGCATCCGTTGTCACGATGGCCGTCATCGCGCTGCCAGCGATGCTAAAACACGGCTATGCCCCAACATTAGCCGCGGGCACTATTGCCGCCTCAGGCACGTTGGGCCAAATAATACCGCCGAGCATTATCTTAATCCTGCTCGGTGATGTCATTGGCGTCCCGGTGGGCCAACTTTTCATGGGTGCAGCTATACCCGGAATAATGCTTGTCCTTGCTTATGTGCTTTATATCGGTTTTGTCGCTTGGCAACACCCTGAGATGGCACCAGCGATCAAAATAGACCCCAGCCAAGATCGCCATCTGCTTATACAAATAGTGCAAAGCCTATTACCACCACTCGCATTGATCTTAACGGTTTTAGGGTCGATTTTCTTTGGCATTGCCTCACCGACAGAATCTGCTGCTGTTGGCGCATTAGGCGCACTCTTCCTAGCTGCAATTCATGGCAAGCTAACCTTAAATAATCTTACCCAAGCAATGCAGCAAACCACCCGCCTGACCAGTATGGTGTTCTTAATCCTGATAGGGGCAACGGCTTTTGGTCTCGTATTTGTCGGTATGGGTGGTGATGACCTTATCTTCGATATCTTTGACCAACTACCGGGTGGGAAGTGGAGTTTTCTCATCCTAAGCATGCTGCTTATTTTTGTCTTAGGTTTCTTTTTAGACTTTATCGAAATCTGCTTTATCGTTGTCCCTATTATTGCACCCATTGCTTTGCACCTTGGTTTAGATCCACTCTGGTTTGCTTTATTGATTGCCCTTAACTTACAAACATCATTCCTAACCCCTCCGTTTGGTTTTTCGTTATTCTATCTAAAAGCCAGTGCGTCAGAATTAAAATTACAGGCTATTTATCGCGGCATTATTCCCTTCATCATTATTCAATTAATTGTTTTAGGCGCCGTGATTGCTTTTCCAGAGATGACGCTTTGGTTACCTAATTTGATGGAATAAGGTTGTGGACATAACAATACTGCTGCGCAATAACGGATACTTTCGCTGATACCACATCTGATTCGACGACATAGGTGTAAACAGGATCGAAGCGCTCAGAAAAAAGCAGTTTAAAGGAACAAAAACTAATCTAAGTCAAACAAAGCCTGATTGATTTCTTTCTGATTCATCAGCAGCATTAGCAGGCGGTCTAGCCCCAAAGCAACACCAGAACAAGCCGGGAAACCTGTTTTCATGGCTGCTAACAAATTCTGATCAATTGGCATCTCTGGTTTATCTAACTTTATACGCTGTTGATTATCTTGTTTGAAACGATGCCTTAAAGTATCAGCCTCCCTTAACTCATCATAGCCATTGGCTAGCTCGAGCCCCCCCGCATAGAGTTCAAACCGAGCAGCCACTTGTCGTCCCTGCTCATCTATTTTCACTTTCGCTAATTGTGCTTGTGAGGCTGGAAAGTCATAAATAAAAACAGGTTGCCTCAAGTCG
>JBLIIN010000129.1:0-4364 GCA_047635075.1 Methylophagaceae bacterium
TTCTAATAACGTTTCCATTTGTTGCAAAATCGTAATCACATTGGGTAAATCTCGCCTCAACTCTGTCAACATATAACCAAAATCATGTTGTCTAAAAGCAAGGGCTTTGGGTATCTTTTTTAAGACACTGTCTGCGGTTTCTGTCGTTTGGTATAGCTGTGAAAAATTTAAAGCTTTAGCCGCATGATCTAGAGCCTTTTGAGGCAAGTTATGTGCCTCGTCAAAGACAAACAATACCTCTTCTGGATTTGGTAGCACTAATCCGCCCCCTAAATCAGCATCGCTCAACACTAAGTTATGATTTGCTACCACCACATTAGCGGCCATCATTTCTTTCCGAACGCGATAATAAGGGCATGCTGAGTAGTGCGAACAGTTTTTACCCGCACATCCTTCAGAATCAGTCGAAATTTGATGCCAAAGTTCTGATCCTATATTGCCGCTATAACTGTCACGGTCTCCGTCCCATGACTCCTGCTGCCATTGCTGATAGAGGTGTTCTGCTTTTTGTTGTTGTTGGGTCTGTTGGTACTTTGCTTCAACATTTAACGACAACTCTTGTTGGCTTTGCTCTAGGCGAACGCGTGATAATTTGCTTGGGCAAAGATAACGTCGTCGTCCTTTGGCTTGAACAAAACGTAAAGGAAGTCCGGTTGCATCTCTAAACTGCGGTAGATCTTTTTGTAGCAATTGCTGTTGAAGGTTAACCGTTGCTGTACTGATCACCAATGTTTTCTTATTCTCCAAGGCAATGTCGATGACACCCGCTAAATAAGCCAATGTTTTACCCACCCCGGTTGGCGCTTCAACCACTGCTACACGTTGATATGTCTTTTGCTTAAGTCGCTCAGCAATAAACTCGCTCATTTGAACCTGCTGCGGGCGCGATTTAAAGTCGGGCATAGAATGCTCAACACGACTAAATAATGCTCTGACCAAACTAAGCAGCTTGAACTTGATTGGCTAGCGGTCTTTTATTCACAAAGTTAAGAATATTCATTACTGTTGCTTCGGAAATATGTTGTAAGGCATCTTCTGTAAAGTAAGCTTGATGGCCAGTAATCATTACATTAGGCAAGGTAATCAATCGTTGCAGAACATCATCTTGAATAATTTCTGAAGAGTGGTCTTCAAAGAATAAACTCCCCTCTTCCTCATAAACGTCAATGCCTAGATAGGCAATATGGTGCGCTTTTAAAGCTGACAATACTGCTCGAGTATCCACTAAACCACCGCGACTAGTATTGATTACCATGACACCTTTTTTCATTTTTGAGACTGTCTCTGCATTAATAATATGTTGCGTGCTAGTGACTAAGGGGCAATGCAGCGTAATGATGTCAGATTGAGCAAATAAAGCTTCTTCACTTACTGATTCAAAACCTAGCGCCTCACATTGTTTTGCATTATGTGGATCGGCCACCAGCACACTACACCCAAACGCTTTTAAACGTTCACCCACTAATTGACCAATTTTACCGCCGCCAATAATGCCGACAACTTTTTGATAAAAATCAAAACCCAAAAGACCATCAAGTGAAAAGTTACCATCTCGAATCCGATTATAAGCCCGTGGTAGTTTTCTACTTAAGGCTAACATCAAGGCAATTGTATGCTCTGCCACGGCATAAGGTGAGTATGCGGGGACATTGACTATCGTAATGTCTAAATCACGTGCTGCAAATAAATCTACATTGTTATAACCCGCGCTACGTAGGGCAATTAACTTTGTGCCACCTCGCGCGAGAATGGCGAGTGTATCTCTATTCAGGTCATCACTGACAAAGGCACTAACCACCTGATAACCCTTTGCCACTGAAGCACTTTCAACATTAAGGTTGAAATCAAAGTAGCTAAGGTTAATATGGCCATCTGCCGCTGCAGCGAGAAAGGCTTGGTCATAAGGTTTGGCACTGAAAACGGCAACTTGAGTCATTATGGGTATTTCAATTGGGCAAAAAGGTAAACACTATTTTCTAATGGCTAATTAATTTATTCAATGTCTTTTTAAAATCGAACCACTACAGACAGCTATAGCTTTGTTATGGCTTGTAATACAGAACCACTGACTCTGTTTTGCGCAGTTTATTCGGGCACAGGTAAAACTTCTTCTACCAATAATTGTAATTGCCTAACGCCCCTGAACTCATTGATATTCAACCGATAACGTAATAGTGCTTTTTGCCCTTTCTGTAACCACTCTGGTAAACATTGGCCAAAGGCCATCGCGGTCACCATACGATGATCTTCTAGGCGAAGTGTGAGCCGGAGATGATTTTGTAATTGACCCACTAACTTAATCGCTTCCACCTGGAAAACACCATGGAACTGTGGTTCTGGGAAGCCTTGCCCCCATGGCGCTATATGCGGTAATTGTTCTGCTAATGCCGAGGTCATTTCTTGGGCGCTTAATTCACCATCTGATAACCGCTGCTTATTTAAGCTTTCAGGATCGATCATGTCTTTGAGAGCAACAAGGAACAAGCGATGAAAATCAGCCAAATCTTTTTTAGCAATCGTCAACCCAGCCGCCATAGCATGGCCACCAAAATGACTTAAAATATCGGGAGCCATCGTGGCAACTAATGCCAGTACATCTCTAATATGAACGCCAGGAATGGAACGCGCCGAGCCTTTTATCTCATCATCATGACTCGGTGCAAAAGCGATAACAGGACGGTGCTGCTTCTCTTTAATCCGAGAAGCCAATAAGCCCACCACCCCTTGATGCCATGTATCATCATAAAGACAATACGCCAAAGGCACGACTTGATTGCCCAAGGCCATTTTTTCCAGTTGTGTCAAAGCATCATCTTGCATGGTTTGTTCGACTTCGCGGCGCTTCTGATTGATATCATCCAACTGTGTCGCTAAAGACAAAGCGACTGCGGCATCATCCGTCAATAAAGAATCAATCCCTATTCCCATGTTATCTAAGCGCCCTGCTGCATTTAACCTTGGCCCGACGGCAAAACCCATGTCACTACTAACGCATTGCGTTACATCCTTACCTGCAATTGTCATTAAAGCGTTAATGCCAGCACAAGATTTACCTGCTTTAATTCTGGCTAGTCCCAGTGACACCCATGTCCGGTTTAAGCGATCGAGCTTGACTACATCTGCAACGGTTCCAAGGGCAACCAAGTCCGTTAAATGCATTAGATTAGGTTCCGTTATCGATTGTTGTTCAAACCAACCCAGTTGCCTCAGCCTTTGCCTTAATCCCAATAGTAAATAAAAGCACACGCCTACCCCCGCTAGATTTTTACTCGGAAAATCATCACCTACTTGGTTAGGATTAACAATGGCATCTGCTGCCGGTAAGATTTTCCCTGGTAAGTGGTGATCTGTAACCAACACTTTCATGCCCCGTTGTTGCGCTGTTGCGACACCGGCAATACTAGCAATACCATTATCGACCGTGATCAATAAGTCGGGCTGACCTTCTGGTGTGATTTCAGCTAACAAGGCGGGTGTTAAGCCATACCCATGAATAAAACGGTTCGGTACAATGTAATCAATATTTTTCGCACCCATCGCCCTTAAGCCTCGGATTGCTAGCGCACAGCTAGTCGCACCATCCGTATCAAAATCGGCAACAATCATAATGCGCCAATTTCCGGTCAAGGCCTGTATTAACAAACTCACTGCCTCATCCATGCCTAATAACTGCTCCGGCTTGGGTAATTCTGCTAATGGGTAAGAGACATCCTGTTGTTGTCGAATCCCTCTCGCCGCTAGTATCTTGCGAATCGATGTTGGCCATGTGTCAGGTAAAGATTGCCAGCCTGTTGATGGCCTTTGTGTAATCACACTAATGATCATTTCCAAAACCGCCATCGACTCAGTGGTGTGATGTGATATTCGGCATAATCAGGTATTTGTATTATGACTTTATCAATTGCCGCTTTTGATAATTTTTGCCAAATCCCTTCAAACACCTCTTTATCTAATGACTCTAAAGACAATTGCCAATCAGACTCAATATCCACTTCATCTAATAACCAAAGGTGTTGGCCAGCAGACCACTTAGCAGGTGGTTTTAATTGCTGTTGAGCGGCTTGATTGATGGATGCAAGTTGAGTCAATAGTCCGGCCTGCCCTGAGACACTCACCCATGGCTTCTGTGACGGTACAAATGAGCCCATGCCCCAGAACCAAATACTATTAACGGGAACTTGTTGACTGGCTATTCTATGTTGATTTAAATCTGCGTTATAGAGCTGCATTTGTACTTCATTCCACAGACTGATCCATTGTTTCCTGTCTTTACCGATAGGTAAAAAACCATCAACCCCCCTGCCCTCTACTTCAGGTAGGGCGCTAAATTGGATGTCCGGTGCTTGTTTTAATTCGAGCTGCCA
>JBLIIN010000130.1:0-4351 GCA_047635075.1 Methylophagaceae bacterium
TCAAAGTGACAATCATAAGATTGCTTTGTGGTGTAATAAATATTTTGAACATCAACGAGTACCACTACTTTTTCCATAGCTTACAACCTAAAAGGGCTCTGACCCTTTTTCCTTATAACTTACGCTTTAGCACCATCTTGTGCTGAGAGTCCTGTCAAGCCAGTATTGGCCTTCTATTCATAATGACCTGTAGGAAAAGACAGAATTATGTGGTATTTAAGTTAGCATTAACAATGTGCTTTTAGTATCTCATACATTGGCAAACCTGAACTACCGGCCTAACCATGACTCTTCTCAAATAACTGCCAGCAATATAAAAGTACATTGCCTCAGTATTCTCAGTATTTAGGTGCTTTATCTCCCCTATCTACACACTAATACTTTGCGCGCAACGCGACAGCAAAGGTCAAGTTAAGACACAGGGCAGGACATCACACAAACTGGTGCAAAAAATATTAAGTCGCAATAGTCAGTCTACTGATGCCATCACCTATTACTCTTATTGCCCTCAAAAGTGCATCTTAACCCGCTATGTTAGGGCAAACAGTTGCTAGCCTATAAAATACCGTAACCTCGTTCTATCATATAATGATCAAAATCAAGCACCCTGAGATTAAAATAAGCCACGTTGGAATTGACAAAATTGTCACACAACTTTGCAACCTTGTTGAGACTACGATAAAAAGAGCACTATGCTAATTAAGACAGAATCACCCTCAAATGCTCAATCTGCGACAACCACCAGCTGGTTTCGGAGTGCAGCGCCCTATATTCATGCCCATCGTGGAGCCACTTTCGTGGTTGCTATCGACGGCAAAGCTGTTGCCTCAATCAACTTCGATAATCTAATCCATGACTTAGCTTTATTAAACAGTCTAGGTATCCGTCTCATCATCGTTTATGGCGCACGCCATCAAATCGAACAACAGTGCCAGCAACAAAATATTCATGTGCAATACCATCAAGGTTTGAGAGTGACTGATAACGCCAGTTTAGAAGTTGCCAAAGCAGTCATCGGCCAATTACGCCTTGAACTAGAAGCCAAACTGTCGTTTTGCCTACCCCATACACCGATGGCCGATGCTCAAATCCGTTGCACCAGCGGTAATTTTGTCCTAGCACAGCCGGTTGGAGTAAGACAGGGCATTGATCTAGGCCATACTGGAAAAGTCCGCCGTATTGATACCGAGGCGATTGAACAACAACTCGATTTAAACAATATCGTTTTATTGCCACCACTAGGTTACTCACCTACAGGCGAAGTCTTTAATTTATCTGCAGAAGCCGTCGCTACGGCCTGCGCAAGTGCATTAAAAGCGGACAAAATGATCTTTATTGGTGATGACTACCCTGACCTGCCAAAAGAAATGACCTTAATTCAAGCAGAGGACACGTTAGAAGAGCAAGGTGATGTAGAAAATCATGTGTTATTAGCAGCCATTCAAGCCTGCCAAGCGGGTGTGAAGCGGGTGCATTTGCTTGACCGTGCTCAAGATGATGCCTTGTTACAAGAATTATTCAGCCGAGATGGCGCGGGCATTATGATTAGCGCTGACGCATTTGAAAACACCCGAATTGCAAATATTGAAGATATCGGCGGCATTTTAGACCTCATCCAACCATTAGAAGACAGCGGTTACTTAGTTAAGCGGTCAAGAGAAGATCTAGAAATCAATATCGACAGCTTTGTTGTTATGGAACGTGATGGGGCAGTACTCGCTTGCGCTGCATTACATTCTTATCCGGAAAATGGGATTGGTGAATTAGCCTGTTTAGCTGTTTCTGATGATTACCGTGGCTTTGGCAGGGGCCAAAAATTACTTGCAGCCATTGAACATCAAGCTAGAAAATATAAACTTACAATTCTCTATGTGCTTTCTACCCAAACTGCACATTGGTTTTTAGAACAAGGGTTTGTTGCTGCTGAAATATCAGATTTACCGGTAGAAAAGCAGAGCTTATACAACTATCAACGTAATGCCAAAATTTTTAAAAAAGTACTGCCAGATTAAAACCCTTAATTGAAAGCCTCTCCACTTCATCTCAAATTATTTAGCTTACTCCTTATATCCCTCTTCCAGACTGGCTCGTATGCCGTATAAAGAAATGGTATTGCTGACTTCATTAGTAACTAATAACCAGCCCATATCGTTATCGCGAGGAATAAAAACCAATCCTTCTGGTCCTAAATCTCCATGTGCTTTGAGATCTATATAGTGTGTTAAATAACTAGATTCGGGGCTAGTAATGTCATAAATAAAAACACCTGATGTTCTTTCTAAACCAATAAAAGCATATGTTCTCCCTGCTATTTCCCCCACCACAACTGACTCTGGCTCAGGTCCTTTATCATCACTTCGACTATCAACCCAAACATCCATGTCGCCATTGTCTTGGAAACTTTGAAGTGACGTTTCAAAATCAGCCCTGCTGTCAAAGACTTGGTCGCCCTTTTCACTCCAAATGCTAAATGAACGCCCGCCAAAAGAATAAAGCTTGTCATACTCTCCATCCTTTTTATGATCGCCTTGGGTCGTTGTAATATTCAAACGGCCTAAGTTTTGTTCTTGTTGTAAATCAGAACGGTTTGAAAAGTGGCGGCTATTTAGCACCAGATCTTTGACTCGTTGTTGTTCACTAAACCCATCATAATCACGAGCCTCACCTTCATTAGTGGAAACAATAAATGTTCGAGAACCTTTTTGATACGTGGCAATAGCATCAGGTTGATACATTCCAAAAACCGGCCATGCTTGAATATTAATACCACCATCTTTATTACTGGCGTCTAGCCCGTCGCTAGGGTCGTTATGGTTCTTATAACCAAGGCCAAAGACATCGACAATCTTAGCCTGTTTAATATCCAATACTGCAAAAGCATTATTCTCTTGTAAGCTAATCCAAGCTGTTGATGAATCTGCTGAAACTGCAATATATTCAGGTTCAAAATCTTGTGCTGGCGTCGCATTTGGTCCAAAGACACGTGCGCCTTTTAAATCTCGGTCATTGAATCTTTTGAAGTCGGCAGTCTGAACAAGCCATGTTGTCGTATCAATCACGCTAACTGACCCCTCGGGATCAATGGTGTAAGCACTGTTAGGCTCACCTTCGTTGGCAACCAATAAGTATTGCTTATCCGGCGTAAATGTCAGCATGTCAGGTAAAGCACCGACTCGAAGATTGTCTTTGAACTGACCGTCTGTCGTAAACAAAACAACCGTCCCATCATTCTGTTTCACCTCTGCTTCAACAGCCACGGCCACAACACCTTGTGATACAGCAACGCTATTGGGCCCGCCACCAAAGGGCGCTAGGTCAATGACTTTGAACTCGACTAATTCACCCTCAATAATATCTAGAATACGTAACTGGTTTTCTTCAGAGTTAGTGGTGAAAACACGCATTGAGTCCAAGTCAAAAGCTGAAATTTCAGCACAGCCCTCTATTAGACACGCTTCGGTATAAGAAGATAATTTGGATATCGTAAGTGAATCGCCAGCAAAAGCTATTCCGCTAGTAAGAAACACTAACATTATCGCTAATAGAGGTTGTAAGGTTAATATCATCTTTAAGTACACATAAAATAAATAGTGACCCATGATCTAATTAAACGATGACAGTAATATGACGGTTGCGCAATTTTAATCAGGAAGCCTCAGGCCTGAGGCTTTTGATCGACTCGTTTTTTATATTCTGGAAATAGCAAAGGCGCTAATTCATGCAGCGCTTTTTCATAAACACGGCGTTTAAAAAACACTATTTCTTTAGTTGGTGTCCAATAATCGACCCAGCGCCAATCATCAAATTCAGGTTTCTCATACTGATCTAATTTTACATCTTCTTCTTTGCCAATAAAACGCAATAGAAACCAAAGTTGTTTTTGTCCAATGCAAAGTGGTTTGTTGCCATAGCGTAAGTATCGCTTGGGTAGTCGATAACGTAACCAACCAACCGTCTTCCCAATAATCTCGACGTGTTGTTCTTCTAGGCCCACTTCTTCCAACAACTCACGATAAACCGCCTGCTCTGGCGTCTCATCAAACTTAATCCCTCCCTGCGGAAACTGCCAAGAATCATGACGCGCTCGCTGCGCCCATAATACCTGATTCTGCTCATTGCACAGAATGATGCCTACATTCGCTCTAAAGCCATCTTTATCAATCACTAGCCTAGTCTCTCGTTACCCGACCCATGTCTAGTCAGTAACCTTTATTACTCAATACAGTCTAGATTAGAGAAACAACTCCCTGTATGCAAACCATTTTGGCTTACAATGAGACACTTCTGAATTACAATACAAAAGACAGACGACATGGCTCTAGCAATATTTGACTTAGACAACACCCTATTA
>JBLIIN010000131.1:0-4305 GCA_047635075.1 Methylophagaceae bacterium
GTGAGACTAGTGCCTGATTCGACATCGGCTTTAATTGATAAGATCATACTCTGCATACTGGCATTTTCATGGCCCTCACCAATAATTTGCATAGACTGCATTAACGGGACACCAGATGACATCATTGTGGCAATCATACGGCTGAAAACAGCAATGTCACCAGGTTTGATAGCCGGTTTTCTCGGTGAAAAAAGATCCTTGGGCTTTTTCTTAACCTTGAGCGGTGTAATGCCTTGGCGGCGAAGATCTGCCTTAACAGAACTGGCACTCGTTCCGGATTGCTCGCCTTTTAAACGACGGCCTTGGCGATTAGCACCTTGCCACTGAAAAATCGGATCAACCTGTGGTTTGGTTGTCCTACTTGATGCTCCAGCCACACATTACTCCTTGATTACACGATTAATTTCTTCGAGGCTAGTTAAGCCAGCAGCTACCTTTTTCAAGCCAGACTTTCTAAGATCTGCAATGCCTTCGATAGCCGCTTGGTCTCCAAGCTGCATAGCGTTGCCACCTTCCATGATAATTCGGCCCATTGCGTCCGAGACGGGCATGACTTGATAAACTCCAACTCGACCTTTGTAACCTTGAGTACAATTATCGCAGCCTACCGCCTTAAAAACTGTGACTCCTTCCTCAATCTGTTGCTGGGTATAACCTTCTTCTATTAAAGCCTCTTTTGGAATATGGTCTGGTACTTTGCAGTTACTGCATAGCCTTCGTGCTAAACGCTGCGCAATAATTAAAGAAACTGCGGAAGCAATATTAAAGGGTGGGACTCCCATGTTTGCTAACCGAGTTAGGGTTTGTGGGGCATCGTTTGTATGCAGCGTTGATAACACCATATGCCCAGTTTGGGCCGCCTTAATGGCGATTTCAGCCGTTTCCAAATCACGAATCTCACCAACCATGATGATATCTGGATCTTGGCGTAAGAAAGCACGTAAGGCATCTGAAAAGTTAAGGCCAACACTTGGGTTAACATTAACCTGATTAATACCTGCCAAGCTAATTTCTACCGGATCTTCTGCTGTGGAGATATTACGGTCATCGGTGTTGAGAATATTAAGCGCAGTATAAAGTGACACCGTTTTACCACTACCCGTTGGGCCAGTCACGAGAATCATGCCGTAGGGGTTTTGCATGGTTTCCATGAAGACTTGCTTTTGATCAGGTTCATAGCCTAAGGCATCGATGCCTAGCTGGGCACTACTGGGGTCTAGTATCCGTAATACAATTTTTTCACCGAACAGCGTTGGACAAGTATTCACACGAAAGTCGATCGCCTTTGTTTTAGATAGTTTCAGACGCATTCGCCCATCCTGTGGCACACGACGCTCAGCAATGTTTAGACGAGATAGGACCTTAATACGCGCAGAAATCCGACCAGCCAACGCGACAGGGGCAGTTTTGCTTTCATGTAAAATGCCATCAATGCGAGTTCTAACGCGGTATTTTTTTTCATAAGGCTCGAAATGAATATCGGAAGCACCTGCTTTAATAGCTGTTGTTAAAATCCCATTGATGAATCGGACAACCGGAGTGTCATCGATGTTAGTGTCGGTGTCGTCCTTGTTGGTTTCAATCTCATCAGAGCCCAAGTCAATGTCATCTAGCTCTGCATCACCAAAGTCATCAAGTTGTTCGTCATTAGTATCAAGTGCTTTTTCAATGGCAGCAGCAAGTTGCCGTTCTTCAACTAAGACAGGATAAGTATTAGAGCCTGTATTGAACTTAAAATCATCTAGACCTTGTAAGTTAGTCGGATCGGAAACCGCGACATAGAGACGTTTACCTCGTTGATACAGAGGAAGTGCATTATGTCGACGAATCAATTTTTCTGAAATTAATTTGGTGGCTGATAATTCAATATTCATCGTTTCAATATCAAATAAGGGTACACCGAACTCTTCGGAGGCAATTGTCGCCACATGCTGGCTGGATACAATCTCGTTTCCGACCAAATAGCTTACAAAAGCTAAATCCGCTTTTTTAGCGGCAAGTTGTGCATTTTCGGCTTCTTCTTCAGAGAGTAAACCGTCATTAACAAGACGTTGCGCTAAACCACTTAATCGAACAGATGTCGCATTTGCCATTATTTGGTAGCCACCTTAAAGAGACACGAAATTTATAAAATCAAAGGCTTATAGTATAAAAGTTAAAGAAGAATTTCTAGTATTGTGTGAATGGCGAATCAGATCATTAATCGCTATAATGCATAACGAGACACGACTTGAGTAATGATAAATGCAAACATTAAAGAAAATAGCACGATTAACAGCACTAATTTTTTTACTGGGCATTGTCAGCGCCTGTGGACAAAAGGGTGATTTATATCTACCTCCAAGTACATTGACTCAAGTGAGCGCAGGATAGAAAAAAATGGATTACTTTGATTATCGTTCAAACGAATTATTTGCTGAAAACGTTGCCTTGTCTACTGTTGCACAACAATATGGCTCACCAACCTACGTGTACTCACGAGCGACCATAGAGCGTCACTGGAAAGCATTCGATGATGCCTTTTCAGCATTACCGCATTGCGTGTGTTATGCCGTAAAAGCAAATTCTAACTTAGCTGTTTTAAATGTGCTTGCAAGGTTAGGGTCGGGATTCGACATCGTATCAGGCGGAGAATTAGCCCGGGTTCTAGAAGCTGGTGGCCGCGCAGATAAAGTAGTTTTTTCTGGTGTCGGGAAAACGGTAGCGGAAATTAGCGATGCCCTACAGAAAAAAATCCGTTGTTTTAATGTCGAATCAGTGTCTGAATTAACGCGAATTAATGACGTTGCAGCTGAACTTGACTTATCAGCACCAATATCAATCCGGGTCAACCCTGACGTCGATGCACAAACGCATCCTTATATTTCAACAGGGCTGAAAGAGAATAAATTTGGTATCGCAATTGAAGATGCGGAAAAGGTTTATTTACAAGCTAGCAAGCTGTCGAACATTCAAATTATCGGGGTGGATTGTCACATCGGGTCACAGCTGACATCCGTATCACCTTTTGTCGATGCTTTAAAACGAGTTCTGGCCTTAATTGAGCGATTAGCAACACTGAATATTCACTTGCATCACCTCGACATTGGCGGTGGTTTAGGTATAACGTATAAAGATGAAGTACCACCAACACCAGCAGAATATGCCCAAGCACTATCGGGATTATTAGCCGGAACAGACATAGAAGTTTTAATGGAACCGGGCAGGGCAATTGTCGGCAATGCGGGTATTTTATTAACGCGAGTTGAGTACATAAAACCAACAGAAGATCGTCACTTTGCCATCGTCGATGCAGCGATGAATGATTTGTTACGGCCCGCCTTGTATCAGTCTTGGCAAGAGATTGTACCTGTAAAAATTAACGAACAAGAACAGACGCAACATTACGATGTTGTGGGCCCTGTTTGCGAAACGGGAGATTTTCTGGGCAAAGATCGTTTGTTGGCCATTAAACAAGGTGATTTACTGGCAATCAAATCAGCTGGCGCATATGGCTTTACGATGAGTTCAAATTACAACTCGCGTCCAAGAGCGGCAGAAATCATGGTTGATGGGGATGTGATGCATTGTATTCGTGAACGTGAAAGTGTGATATCCCTCTACATGGGCGAACAGGTTTTGCCTGAATGAGCATTGCGTTATCATTCAGCAAAATGCATGGCTTGGGGAATGATTTTGTCATCATCGATACTATTAATCAGTCATGCCCTGAACTAACAATATTTCAACGACGCTTCATTGCTGATCGCCATCGGGGAATAGGCTGTGATCAACTCTTACTGGTTGAAAAATCGCCACACAAAGGAGTCGATTTTAAATACCGGATATTCAATGCTAACGGTGGTGAAGTGAGCCAATGTGGCAACGGCGCACGCTGCTTTGCTCGGTTTGTCTATGAAAAAGGCTTAACGGGTAAGACAGAAATAACCGTGGAAACAGCCTCTGGTCTCATTGAGTTGTCTCTTGAGGTGGGCGGTGAAATTGTAACTGTCAACATGGGCGCCCCAGACTTCACGCCTGAGCAGTTACCGTTTAATTGCCAACAACAGGCTGATGTTTATTTGTTAACGCTTGGAAATGGGCAGACGGTCACAATTAGCGCACTATCAATGGGCAACCCTCATGCCGTTTTAATCACCGATGATATCGAGACGGCGGATGTGGCGACATTGGGTCCGTTGATACAGAGCCACCATCAGTTTCCCGAACAGGTTAATGCTGGTTTTATGCAAGTCATCAATAAAGATGAAATAAAGCTTAGGGTATTTGAACGGGGGGCTGGAGAGACACAAGCGTGTGGGAGTG
>JBLIIN010000132.1:0-4274 GCA_047635075.1 Methylophagaceae bacterium
GATGGCTGCACATTGGTCGGAATGACTGGGATGCCTGAAGCTGCGTTAGCAAGAGAATTGGGCTTAGATTATGCTTGCTGTGCTTTAGTTGTGAATTGGGCAGCCGGACTATCGGGACAAGTCATTAGCCTGAGCGAGATAGAAAAAGTAGTGTCATCAGGCATGGTCTTAGTCGAGCAAGTGTTATTACAACTTATAAAATCACTGGAACAGAATCGATAGGTGTTAACTTTAATAATGCACCCATATGCGGGTGGTCAAAGTATTGTAATTTATCGCTGCGTACACGGCGAGATTCTTTAAGGTATGGCTTACGCATCTCAGCTGAATCCGACCATTCACTAATCTGGTCTGGGCGGTCTAACTGCAAATCAACGGTAGCGTAAAGATAGGTTCCTTTATGCAAAAGGATGCGACCTTCAATCATGCCGCTAGCGATACTCACTGATTTGGCATTCGCTTTAGTCTCAATAGGCTGTTTCCATGACTGATGGTAATGGACTTGATAGCGTCCTGACTTCTCTAATTTAGCGGCAGAATCGGTTAAGGTTTCATTGGCTGCGGGTTGGATTAGATCTTCGGTTGAATCCGGTGTGTGAAAAGTATCTGGGATGGTGGCTATGGGTGCTTTTTCATCACTAGTTGAATCGAGTTGTTCGAACACAATAAGCTCAACGTGATACCACTGTTCAGCAAAACTACTGTGACTAGCTGCCAACAGACTAACAGTGCCAATGATTTTCAGCAGAGGTAGTAAAAGATTGAAGAGTGCATTGAGTTTCAACATAGATGCTATTGTGCGATCGACGGAAGAAAATGTCCAAGGTAAATCATTAAAGACACTTAATTTGCTGGTATGATGTAGCATCAAATTAATAGGCTTATAGGTGGAAAAAATGTTCGGTTTTTCTCAGTTTGCATTAGTCGTTCTCTTCTTTGTTATTGTCGCTATTTTCATGGGAGTGAAGTCAGTTCAACAAGGGCGGGAGTATACAGTAGAGAGATTTGGTCGTTACACTCGAACACTTCGCCCAGGCTTAGGTTTTATCGTTCCCTTCATGGATAGCATTGGTTCGAAAATCAATATGATGGAACAAGTTTTGGATGTCCAGTCGCAAGAGATAATCACCAAAGATAATGCAATGGTTCGAGTCGATGGGGTGGTCTTCTTCCAAGTAGTCGATGCAGCAAAAGCCGCTTATGAAGTCAATAATTTAAGCAACGCAATTCTAAACCTCACCATGACCAACATAAGGACAGTGATGGGGTCAATGGACCTAGATGAATTGCTATCAAAAAGGGATGAAATTAATGCGCGGTTGTTAAGCGTTGTCGACGATGCAACAACGCCTTGGGGCGTTAAAGTGACTCGGATTGAAATTAAAGACATTGCACCGCCAGCAGACTTAGTTGAAGCCATGGGTCGTCAAATGAAAGCTGAACGTGAGAAACGTGCCAATATTCTAGAAGCGGAAGGCTTAAGGCAGTCTGCGATCTTAGAGGCTGAAGGTGAAAAGCAAGCTGTGGTACTAGGGGCTGAAGGTCGACTTGAAGCAGCCTTTCGGGATGCAGAGGCCCGTGAGAGATCGGCAGAGGCTGAAGCAAAAGCAACCAGAATGGTGTCAGAGGCAATTGCTAGTGGTGATATACAGGCAGTTAATTACTTTGTTGCCCAAAAATATATTGAAGCTCTAAGAGATATGGCGTCAGCCGATAATCACAAGGTAATATTTATGCCATTAGAGGCGAGTAATCTAATGGGGGCTCTAGGTGGAATCGCTGAGTTAGCCAAAGATAGCTTTGGTAACAAAGGAAGTTAAAATGGCGTTAGTTCTAGATTATTGGCACTGGTACATTTTGGGTGTTGCTTTAGTAACGATTGAAATGTTGGTGCCCACGTTTTTTGCTTTGTGGATAGGTATTGCCGCATTTTTGACCGGCATGATTCTCTATTTCTTTCCATCACTAGTCTGGGAATATCAGGTGTTAATCTTCGCAATCCTTTCTATTGTTAGTGCCGCAACTTGGCATCAATATTATGTCAAAAATCCGATTGCAACTGATGAACCTTTGCTGAACCGTCGTGGGGAACAATACATCGGGCGTATCATTACGATTAAACGACCCATTGAAGATGGTCAAGGAAAGATCAGCATTGACGACTCAACATGGAAAATAATGGGTCCTGATTGCCCCAAAGGCACGAAGATAAAATTGGTTTCATTAGATAATGTGATTTTTAGTGTCGATATTATCGAGTAACGAAACACTACGACAATGACCGCATTTTTTAATACAGGACTGACGCAGCAACAGTTTTTAGACCAGTATTGGCAAAAAAAGCCATTATTGATTCGTCAAGCATTTCCTCGTTTTGAGTCTCCAATTAGCCCCGACGAATTAGCAGGATTGGCCTACGAGCCTGATGTTGAGTCACGGTTAATTGTTGAAGAAGGCACAACCTCAGCTTGGCAAGTGACACAGGGCCCATTCACGGCCGACGATTTTGCTAACTTACCTGAAAGCCACTGGACACTATTGGTTCAAGATGTTGATAAACATGTGCCAGAAACTCAATCACTTTTAGTCCCATTTCAATTTATTCCAAATTGGCGGCGTGATGATCTTATGATCAGCTATGCACCATTAAATGGCTCAGTTGGTCCCCATACTGATGGTTACGATGTGTTTTTATTGCAGGGTTTAGGAGTACGAAAATGGCAAGTTACGGATAAACCGATAGTCAACCCACCGTTGATTGAAGAGATTGATTTACAGGTCTTGTCAGAGTTCGAATATGTCAACGAGTGGCTGTTAGAACCCGGTGATATGTTGTATTTACCCCCCCATTTTGGACATCATGGGGTAGCAATGAATGAATGTATGACGCTTTCGATAGGGTTTAGGGCACCGACACAAATGGAAGCCATGGATGCATTACTGAATGACTTATTAGAACAAGGAGCAGCAAAGCAACATTATAGTGATGTTGGCGTAGAGGCGGCTATACATGATCATGAAATTAACGCCCAAGCAGTCACAAATTTAAAAGAGCTACTACATCAGACTATTGATGCAGCCGAACCGCTATTGCTTAATACATTAGGTAAGTTAGTGACAGAGACAAAACCAAGTCTAGCCGACTTAACATATGCGCTATTGGATGAGCCGACATCAGTTGCAGCAGCCGCTACGCAGTTTGAACAGGGTTTTTATTTACAAAAAAGTCCTTACCACCGTTTTGCTTGGGCTCAAAAAGACACGGGTGGCCAAGTGTTTGTCGCGGGACAAACTTATCCCTTAATACACTGTCATCGTGAACATTTAATCTTGTTAACGGAACAGAATTTACTAACGCAATTAGACTGGAACAAGCTCAGTAGGGAGCGAGAAGCGATTGAGACTTTATGTCTACTCATTGCTGAGGGCGCTTGGCTCTGGCAATTGGCAGAGTAAATGCTAACGTCGCTTTGTACGGACAAAGATTGTTTTATAGCATTTAGGACAAGGTGGAATTCGACTAGTCTTAGTAAAATGCAAAAGTGTATCGCACTCTTGGCATGCTAAAGTACCTAGTCGGGTTAACTCACCGGTGTGATACTCTTGGCCACGTTTAGCTTGATCGGCTAATTGATTAAGTTGAAGGCTAGTTTTATCGGCTACTTGAGAAAAAGCATCTAACAATCGATCTTCAATTAACTCGATATCAAAATTAATCCAACTTGAGATGGCTTCACCAGACTGTGATAAATGTTTAGCCAAGTCAGTGATATCACGATGTAAGTATTTCGCTAACTTATCCGCTTCTTCATGCGATAATTCTTTTAGCTCAATCGCTTGTAGTTTGGCTTTGTCAATCTGTACTTGCAAGGCCGGAAGGGTATGCTGCTCAGCGTCATCAATCAGATGATGCACGCGTTCCATCATCTTGTCATAGGCAGCAATTAGTTTTTTTTCAAGGTTTTTTTCAGACATGACATCTCTCCTATAAACAGACAGTTACTAAGTCCTAATCTATCACATTTTGAGTATTAAAGAGTAGACTAGGACAGAGAAATGAGTCAATAAAAAAAGATGAAACCTGTAGAAGTTTCAATAGCGTAAAGGCAACTACTTAAGGCTAGATTTAACCTCACTGATAAAAGAGTTATAAAGTTTGATGGTGAAAATTTTGCCTTCACGCAGTAGATCAACTTTTTGATGATCGATTTTGACAACTTCAGCACCACTAATAACATCACCAACTTGAAGTCGCTTACCATTTATCATTGCAA
>JBLIIN010000133.1:0-4263 GCA_047635075.1 Methylophagaceae bacterium
ATGAGCGACCCATTTCAATATACTGAGAGAGATTTTTGTTTAGTCCAGGACCTTGCCACTGTCCATAGTTTGTTCGGCTAAAATTGCCTATTGTACTAGTAACACTGGTCACATTTAGACCATCTACTCCTGTACCATTTTCACTGGTTTGTTGTTCTGGATGAAGCCGAATCGCTGATTGCTCGCCCTCCAACATGGGCAGTTCACTAAAATTGCCTGGGAAATAAGTCATATTATAAGTCACATTTATTCCGTCTATCTCCATGTTTTTTGCATCAAGAATCTGCCAGCTGTGTTCTGACATTTGTGCCCCTCGTTTGATGGTCAATCCACCGTTGTCATTAAAGATCGCAAAGTCGCTATGTTTTTCATTACGCATGACCCAGACGCCGGGTAAAACGTCAGTCATTACCATTCTTAGAGGCCTTTCCATTCGCATACATTCTTCTGAGTAAGCCTTATCATAAGTCTCAAGTACTTTGCGAATTCCATGGATAAATTCATCTGCTGTTCCGTCGACTTCTCTTCGGATCCAAAACGGAGCTGCGACATGTGAATATGTACCGAATAGACCAGGTTTAAGACGTTCCATTGCACCAGAGTATTGATAGAACATTTCTCCAAAGAAAAAATCATCTGTATCCCCGCGGCTCAATCGTTCTAGATAATCTGTTTTAAGCGTATTTAACGCTTCTGGATCATGATGCAGAGCCTGATAACTGCTGCAATATGCATGTGCTAGGGTTTTTAGGTGAACGTCGTAAATCGACTGTGTTGCTGATCGAAAAACTGGGTCTTTAGCACCAGGGATCAAATGGTCAGACGCCCAACGTATGAATTCAGGATTGTAGTGCCCAAACTGTTTGGACTGCCAATTAAATTTCGACTCATGAGGACCTGATGCAAAAATCTTGAAAGGCGCGAGGAAACGGACTTTATCGAGGTTGATGATAGAGTCAGCGTGCTTAATAATTTCTCTTATTCCATCTACATATCCCACATTTGGTTCATATTCAGCACCCGATCGCCACGTTGCACGGATGATCCATGGCACAGCCTCGTCTTTAGCTTTGCGGGCGTCTATCGTTTGCTTTTCAGCATGTTGTTGTGCCTTACTAGCCACATCTTGTGCAATGGTCGCCTCACGCCATTGCCAACCAGCTAAGGCTGCAATACCAGCCATAGTTAGCGCAGCGGCAATTGACACTCGAGTTATATTGCGTCGTGAGCGCATTTTTCGCAGTTCATCGGCTTCGGCAGTTTCTATGCTAGCCAGAACAAAAGCACGTTCTTCGGTCGAAAGCTGATGTGGCCGTTCTGCTAACCAACCGCGAGCGCGATTAAGTTTCAAACCCGTCAATAATGCACTCGCCTTTAGTGGGTTTTTTGCGTTCTGCCAATCGCTCAATTCTTTAGAAAGTTGCTGTTTACCTGTTAAAAATTCCCTCGCATCATCTAACCATAACCTCAGTCGTGGCCACTTACGAAGCAACGCTTCATGTGCCACTTCCACTATACGCTCGTTATCGTCTTGACTGATAATCAATAGACGAGCTTTTGCTAATAACTCCAGTAATCTATGGGATTTGTTGGGCAGTTCGCTCCAACGAGCCGGCTGTCTAACATATTCACCTTGCTCATTCACCCTTACCATGGCTGGCACAAAAGCCTCGCGCAAGGCAGTTTGCTCGCTCTCATCTGGTTGGGCTTCAAGCAATACATTGTCGGCAGCTTTACGCACTGAATTCTCTAAGGGGGTCAGATCCTCATTCTTATCGCCCAAGGCATTGTATTCATCAAGGCTTAGATAATTGTCATCGGACGCACTGTCATACAACTCACGCAGCGCAAATGCCAATAGAGGTAAGGCATCTTCGGTTTTGGCATCTTGTACCGCCTGATGAACAAAAGCTTCATCAATACAAAGACCAGCTACCCGAGCGGGCCCTTCGATAATCTGGGCAATACGAGCAAGAGGCATGGGTCCAATCGAAAACTCTTCAAATCGAGCGGTGAGATGCTCTGCTGATTGAAGTACCCCTAAATAATCAGAGCGTATCGTGATTATGGCCATGAAGGGCAATTCGTCAGACAAGGTTAGATTGAGGATCTCACAAAAAAGTTTTGCTTGTTGAAGGTCTGCTGCACCAAACAACTCTTCTCCCTGATCAATTGGCAGTAAAATTTGAGCTTCATTGGCCAAGGCCTGCATCCGCAAATCAGTTGCAATATCGCTAAGGGATTGGGCCAAATTATCCCCATTTAATTGGTCTCGCAGTTTACGCCAATCTGAGTCTTCGCCAAGGGCAACCGCTAAGCACCTTGCTAACTCATCGACTGGACGAACTTGTGGGCGCATTACCGGTAACACAATCCAGTTACTGGCTGCGCGCTTAATCCTTGGAATGACACCGGCTCTTAGTAAGGATGACTTGCCTGAGCCAGATGCACCAAGTAAAGCAATCAGTTTACTGCCACCTTGAGCACGGCGTGCATCTAGCCGCTCGATTAATCGACGGATATCATCATCCCGACCAAAGTAAAGTGCAGCATCTTCTTCCTGAAAAGCGAGTAATCCTGGGTAGGGAGCACGGCTAGAATCCCAGCCAAAACCACCTTGAGCATCAAGTGCGATTTGGGTCAATTGACGTGATAGTTGCTCTAGTCCGCCCTCACGATCTGTATGTAAGTCAAGGGCTTGAATGTCAGACGATATCAAAGTACCACCGGATGGTGTTTCAATAATAGGGAAGATTGACTTACCTAATGCTCGTGCCTGAGTAAACTCAGCAAAACACCATTTTGACTCGAGCCAATTCGGTGTTTGAATAATAATCACCGCTTCGGAGTGTTCGATTTCTCGGTAAAGAGTTTTTTCCCAGTCAGCGCCTGGTGGAATTCCTGCATGTTTATCGTAGTCAAGGAAAGGAGTCTCGAATCCCTGTTTTTTAAGCCAATTTTTGATTTGTTCAGCCGACTCATTGTCTCGACTTGAATGAGATATAAAAACGCGCGCCATCTTTAATTCCCTTAAATAATAATATGAAACTAACTTCAAGCAACCATTAACCATAAAATAAGTGATAAGAATTTAGTTATTCATTCTCAAAACAAAATCATCACAAAGAAGTAATAGAACGTGTGCAATATCACACCAAAAATGACTTAAACAGCGCAGCTCCAAGCTTTAAGTATTTTTCATCCGTGGGTTAGCATAACAGATAAATATCTACAGGCTATAAATCGAAAAAAAGTCAGCAAAATTTAGCTGTGATTGTTTTATTAGTCGTGAGAATGAATAATAAAAGAAATTAACCACCGAAAAATATAAGACCTATAACAAATACAGATACTGTATTTAGGTTACTTACTTTGATTTGCTCAAACTCAAAATTGGCTTATGTTTTTTATTTAAGTGGATTTATTAGGATCCTTCAACTCTCGCTATGTGAGCCGTTCCTAGTGTGAATTAGCATATAATCAATCTTGCCATTGCTGAACTTTGCGATACAAGGTTGACGGACTGACTTCAAGTAGATTAGCTGCTTTAACAACGTTGTCGTTACACACTGCGATGGCATGTTCAATCGCTGCTCTTTCTACTTCCGCTAAACTGCGCACTGCAGTGTTGTCATGCATGATGTTGTCTTGAAGGTAAGTGATAGTTTTATCAGAAGTTTGAGATGTTGATCCAAGTTTAGTGGCGGGACTTTTCTTTTGCAATAACTCAGTCATTTGTATCTGGTTTAACTGTAATTGCCTAGCCAAAATTTGCTCCGTTAATAAGGGGCCTTCTGACATCACTACTGCACTGTGAATAATGTTTTCTAGTTGCCTGACATTACCTGGCCATGGGTAGTTTTTGATAAGGGTGCCTGCATCAGACGATAAACCAACAAACACTTTTTTTTCAATATCACTAAAACGATTTAGAAAATATTGTGCTATTTGGCAGGCATCGTTTTCTCTTTCTTTTAAAGGTGGAATATTAATAGAAATAACATTGAGTCGATAATAAAGGTCTTCTCTGAGACGGCCTTCTTCTATTGCTTTGAAAGGCTCTCGGTTAGTGGCACTGACAAAACGAATATTGACCTTTTCTTCTTTATTGCTACCGACTTTTTTAAACGTCCCTTTTTGTATAAATCGTAATATTTTGGCTTGTAGACCAATATCCATATCGCCCACTTCATCTAAAAATAATGTGCCATTGTCGGCTAAAGTTGCTGCGCCATCTCGATTAGCTACCGCACCAGAAAATGC
>JBLIIN010000134.1:0-4262 GCA_047635075.1 Methylophagaceae bacterium
CTGCTTTAGGATTACTACGTGAAGTAATGAGTCGCAATATTGCATCAAAGTCTCCGTCTTCATAAAGCAATGAGAGTCGTGCGGCTCGATTATCTATATCCCCTAAGTCTGAACCATTGGGGTTTTCATTTTCCCAAAATCCATCACTATCTGAATGACTAAAAGCGAACCGCGCTGCGAGCTTATTGTTAATAGGGGCTTCGATAGCCCCATCTAAATGAGTATAGCCATATTCACCAATCGACGCTTTTACATAGCCTCCCGTATCGAAACTCGGTTTACGCGTAATAAAATGCAGTGCGCCACCCGTGGTGTTTTTTCCGAAAAGTGTTCCCTGTGGACCTCGTAGGGCTTCAATACGTTCGATATCAAATAAAAGTGGACCACCAAAATATGAGGCTGCCAAGTTAACTTCATCAACTATTGTGCCGGTGGCAGATGACGTATTTAAAGCAAAGTCTGTTGTGGCAGCGCCCCGTAAGGAATATTTTGGTTGATCAGGTAAGCCAAAATACGACACATTAACGTTGGGAGCCAGTCGTGCAATATCAGTCCCATTATCCATTTGTGCGTTGTCCACCATTTTCCTATCGATGACACTCACCGATACAGAAACATCCTGCAAGCTTAGTTCACGCTTAGTTGCGGTGACCACGATCGTCTCTAATTCACGCGCTTGTTGGGCATTAACGCCAGAAGACACTAACAGCGCCGGGATTAGGAAACAGGGAATGGATGATCTTAAAACAACATTGGAATTAAATTTCATTTTGCACCATTAGGTTGTAATTATTATATTATTAAAATGCTAATATTATGCATATAAGAAATCTTATTCTGCAATGCGGAATACTATTTTGCAATAAAGAATTAACAACTAATTAACAAGCGTCTGATATTAATTGATTAAATCATCCGAAAAACACTGGTAACCTCAAATCTACTCTGTTGCATAGAGCTGACATCACGATTATTCTCCTTATAATCTTAATTAAATGTAAAAAACGAAGATATTTATGAAGAGCAAAGAAAAGATTATTGAGCAAACAAACCACCACGGCCCACAGTTCATTGGAATGCTTGGAGGTCAGCTAGTAGATTTTGATAATGACAAAACAGCTTGTACCTTTGAATTCAATATCAGCAAAGACTTCTGCCATTCAATTGACATTGTTCAAGGTGGGTTTGTCACGGCAATGCTTGATGCGGCCATGAGTCATGCTATTTTTATCTGCAACCAAGAAATTTTGAATGTCTCATCTCTTGAAATAAAAACGTCTTTCCTTGCACCAACACGTGCTGGAAAGCTCCGTGTTGAAGGCTGGGTGATAAAACAAAGTTACAAAACAGCGTTTATGGAAGGTCACATCTATAACGAAGATAATGAGCTAACAGCTGCTGCAAGTACAGTCGCAAAATTACTACGAGCACCTAAGCAATAAAATATCTCAAGGCATTATTAATAGGGCAACCGCGGCGCTCGCAATATCCTATAAAAAACCGTGGTTCATAAGAAGAGAATTAAAAGCAGTGCCGAAGCTATCAAAGATAGCTTCGGCCGCGCGATGTCTAATTGCCAATATGCCCTATATATTATAGGAATGTTACATTTCAAAGAGCCCTTCACAGCAGGTGCTTATTGCTTAGTTCAGAAACAGCGTTTACCCTCCCCGCGTTAATACTCCGAGTAAACATTCTATTCATTGTTAGGTAATCGTCATGATCAAACCGTTTTATAAATCCCTGTTTGTTAGCTCTCTAATATTGGCGACTAGTTTGGCTATGGTGGTGCAGGTTCATGCCGCTGTGTCCATTATTCATGGCAAGACTATTATACCCGCCGGTAACGCAACATCAGATAAAGACTTAACTATCAGAAACAACAAGTTAGCGTTTTCCTTAGCGGTGGGCTCAGCCCCTCCTTGGGGTGTAGCACGTGGCTGTATTGTTGATATTGCCAATGTGAAAGCGGATGGCTCGTTAAGTATTGACCGTGTTGCTTTTGCTGATTTCATTCCAAATAACTGGTCAAGCTGGCCGACTACCTATCAAACTGTTGAAATTCTTAAAGACAGCATAGATGAGGCAATAGTTAAGGTAACGCGTGATTTTGGCAAAGTAGTCATTAGTACTATTTATAGCCTAGCATCAGGCTCTGACCGTATTCATGTTAAAACCACGATCACCAATGAAGGTGAAGCATTAGCAGATATGTTATCCGGTTATACCTTGTGGCCGGATAGTGGTTATAAGTTTGCTGTACCGGGTTATGCAGGCAAAGAAGAGGCGGTTCTCGATAATCCTATATCAGACCGTTTTGTTGGTTATGACGCTGATTGGGCCATTGCATTGCACGCACCCTATTTGACGGAGATGAAAAATAAATCACGGGATTTATATGCCAAACATAGTCTAAAAAAATCAGAATCAATGTCATTTAAAGGCGACTATCAGGTGTTAGCCAGTGGCGACCTTTCACCAGTAATCCGCGCTGAGGTCGAGCGTAAAAATCTTCAGGCGGGAACGTTGACCGGAAATGTTAAAACCCAACAAGGTAATTCTCTAGCGGAGCCAGCGGTTGTAGTGCTTAAAGATGGCGTGCCCTATATTTGGGTGATGGGTGAAAATGGCGAATATAATATTGATTTACCGGTAGGAGATTATCAAGTTTATGCGGCGGGCAAAGGTTATTCAGATAGTACAAAGCATGACGTCAGTATCAAACATAATGCCTCACAAACCCTCTCATTTTCTGATCTTTTGGCTCCAGGTGAAGTTAACATTCAGGTAACAGACGCACAAACAACAGCGGCTTTAGACGCCAAAATTCAAATCGAAAAGGGCAATAAACCCCTGATTGAATTTTTTGGCGCAAAAACATTCTTCACAGAATTAGACAACGTGGGTCAGGCCCAATTTACATTAGCCCCTGGTGATTATCAGCTTAAAGTTTCTGCGGGTGCTAACTTCATAGCTAAACCTGTATTCATTGACGCCAATATTATACCCAATCAAACAACAAACTTGGTCAGCACCGTCCCTGTCAGCACCTATCCCACTCAACACGGCTGGTACGCCGCTGACTTACATCATCATGCAGATGTATTAGAAGGCTCGACATCACCCGAGTTTCTGGTACGTTCGCAGCTAGCAGCCGGTCTTAATGTGACGTTTGTGAGTGACCATGACTCGACCAAAAATCATGCAACTATTAAAGCGCTATCGGATAAGCGAGGTGTGCCATTTATTCCATCCATAGAGATCTCAGCGTCTTGGGGGCATTTTAATGTGTTCCCAGTTGAGATTGGCGCGCAGTTATCAGTGGACCCCGGTGTGGATGATATCCACAGCATTATTAAAGACGCTCGGCGAATGGGCGCAACGGCTGTTGCTACTAACCATCCTTATATTCCTTACGGTTATTTGAGTAGTCTGGAGAAAAATACTGCACCTGGTGGGTTTAACCCAACCATTGATCTGATTGAGATAAATTCAGAAGTGGATTATCAGCAAGCACTTGAGAAAGCACGCCAGCTGTGGTCTGAAGATTTGCCATATTACTACACGGCAGGTTCCGATACTCACGATGTCTGGAATGAAACAAGCGGTCATAATCGTATGTTTGTCTATACAGCCAGTAAACCAGATGCTAAAGCGTTTGCTCAGGCAATGAAAAATGGCCGCTCGTACGCTTCTTTTGGTCCGGTGATTTACCCAAAAAATGTGATGTTTGGCGATACATTAAAGCTAGCTAAAAATCAGCCACAATCGATTCATTTTGACCTGTTATCTGTCAATGGGCTTAAGTCAGTGCAGTTAATCGGCAATGAAGGGGTTATCAGAGAACAGGCCTTATCGGGTGACAAAGCATCGGTAGTATTTGATGTGCCGCAAAAATCAGGATGGGTCAGTTTAGTCGTAGAAGATACCAAGGCGCACAAAGCCTTCTCAAATCCAATATGGCTTAAAATGGTCGATAAAAAATCATTTTGAGAATTTAGTGTATGCAAATTAGTTTAAAAACACTCATCAACGTACTGAAAGTTTATTGTTAGGACTTAAAGAGCGGAGCATAAGGTCTAACATGCTCCGCTTTTCAGCTAACTCAGGTTACACCATTGAGTATTACAGCTCATGATCGACACTTTCAACGAACCTATTCCATACAGGATTACTATGTCAAAGCCTGTATCAACTAATCCCGTGAAGATAATTACTGAAGCAGATTGATTAAAAATAAATACTGTATATAATTACAGTTA
>JBLIIN010000135.1:0-4247 GCA_047635075.1 Methylophagaceae bacterium
ACGATATTGGAAGGTAACTTCAATCCAATGACCTATTTCATGACGTTATGGCAATGTATTACCCATTCGAGCTAATAATTTCGAAACGGACTTTTTAGGCGTTTTATTTATCTTTTGGATAAGTGAGAATGGAATGTTGGCAAGGGAGTAGTGCTCGCGAACGGTGGACAGCATTACAACCCAGACTTTGGCGGTCATTTCTGCATCGTAGAGTGCGCGGTGAAAGCTACCGCTATTTTCTATGCATAAAAATTTAACAAGTGTTCCCAATTTATAATCGGGCGCGTTTGGGATTAGCCTGCGAGAGGCCAGCAGAGAGCAGGTGATTTCGCCACTATAGCTACGTCCTATGTTCTGAAGTTCTGAATCTAAAAACCGTTTATCAAACGAAGCATTATGGGCCACCATATTTGAGTTTGAGATAAAGTCAGCGAAGCGATGCATGACATTGCTGCATGAATCGGCGTCTCTCAGCATGGCGTTGGTAATACCGGTATAGTCTTCAATAAACGAACTAATACGGTTCCCTGGGTTCATCAACGCCTGAAACTGATCCACAATGTGACCCTGTTCTATGCGTACAGCACCAATTTCGATAGCGCGATCGCCCATATCAGGTGAAAGTCCGGTTGTTTCAAAATCGAAGATAATGATGGAATCGGCCATCGACATAATATTTACTCATGCTGTTCTAATGGGGAGTTTAGCAGTTATGAAAGCGTGGCAAGTTGGAAAAAAAGTTAAAAAGTAACTCCGTTACACGCTTAAAATTTCCCACAGTGAAGGCTAGCTTGATGAATACAGTAAGTGCTTTGAGTCATGTCAGCTCGACTGACCTACTGAGTAAGAAGTCAGTTGAGGCATGAGTAAAAGAATGCGGGCATGCAGGTTATTAATGAAAACTGAATAGACCTAGCGCAACATGATCACAGGTGAGCAAAGAGCCAAGTCGACAAAGTATGAGGTGCACTGAGCTCTGGATGTTTTTCATAGTTAGCTTGCATTGCGGCACCGACATTATCCAATGCGCCCTGAATCTTTCGTTTGATTGTGTTCAGTTTCTTTTATAGCCTACGCGCAAATTTGAACTGAGAAAATTAATGACAAGCAAGCTACTCACTCTATCACTTATTTTGGGCACAGCCTTATTATTAGGATTTTCATCAGATAATACCCCAGCCATGAATGACCCTGATAATGCGACGCTTGCCAAGTTCACCGAAAACTTTCATAGCAGTCTCCCCATACATTGGTGACTGAATACAATACTATCAAAGGAAAACTACTTACTATTCTCCCGTTGTATCAGAAGTATTATCGCGACATTGTTGTTTATGCTTGGAATAGCAATGTTGATGATCCTTATCCAGGAATTGATGGAGGTGCTTATGTGTCCATTTTGCCGAAACTTTCAATATGACTTTGGACGAGTTTTATGCGGAATCGCCGAGTAATGTTGGGATAAAAAATGCAGATGTCTTGCCAACATTCACTTTAACATTAGAAGATATTTTTTCTACTATGACTCTTTAATAAGCCCTTTTTTTTGCCGTTTGTTGCTGTGGGTATCGATGTCAAAACAGTTGAAAATACGTTGGCCTGTCTCAACCTTGATATATCGAAGTTAGGCTAACTGTGTAGGGTCAAGCTCTGGTCGAGTGTCAATGGCTTGTGATTGGCAGTTACCTACAATAGATAGAATCATCAGTTGGGAATTATTGTTGTATTCAAAACAGCGTTTAAACACGGCCCGTTAATAAAATAGTCGCTGGCTTAAGAAGTTTAAATAGGAGTTCCTGGTTCCAAAGCTGATATTCATAGCCCAACGTTGTAAAGCAATTCCCAGTTAAGTACTTAAGTACAGTGTCTGTTACAATTCGTCTCTATAAGATTCATTGCCTGCCAAGCATCATCTGCTTTCCAGTTTAATGCCCATTCAGGAAGGTCGTCGGCAGGCATCGGTCGAGCAATGCCGTAACCTTGCGCCAACTCACATCCCAGTTGCAATAGTGATAGGCCATGATCGATCGTTTCTACACCCTCAGCAATTACTTCAAGCTGAAATGCTTTAGCTAAACCAACAACGCCTTCAACAATCGATAAATCGTCGGTATCTTCTAACATACCCCGCACGAAGCTCTGATCGATTTTAATCAAGTGCGCCGGCAGGCGTCTGAGATAGGTAAGTGATGAGTACCCGGTACCAAAGTCATCTAAGGCAAAGCGTACGCCCAGACCAAGGCAGGCATTCATGGTGTCAGACACTTTTTTGATGTCATTTAATGCACTAGTTTCCAGTATTTCTAATTCTAAATAGTGTGGGTTCACCTCAGGATGGTCCTCCAACAAGGCTGCCATGCGGGTGGTGAAGTTATCGTATTGCAATTGATAGGCGCTAATGTTGACGCTGACAGGCATCTGGAGCCCCATACTGCACCAGTGGCTTATTTGGTTCAATGCGGTATCTATGACCCACTCGCCCAGTTCAAGGCTAATGGCATGACCTTCTATTGCGGGTAAGAACGCTAAAGGTGGCACTAAACCACGCTCAGGATGCTGCCAGCGGATTAAAGCTTCTGCGCCGACCACTTCCCCAGTTTTCATATTCACTTTGGGTTGATAGTAAAGTACAAATTCGCGTCGGCTCATAGCGGAACGAATATCGCCTATACTTTGCCGCTGAAGCTTCATTGCATTATCTTGTGCGACATCAAACAAGTGGTAACGGTTTTTGCCAGCTTGCTTAGCGACATGCATGGCTTGGTCGGCGTGACGGATGAGTAGGTCTGCGTCCACACCGTCTTGGGGATAAAAAGTGACACCAATGCTGACTGAAACTTGCATCACGGCATCACCTACGGTAACAGGTTCAGCAGCAGCCCTTAATAATCTTTCTAATACAGGCTCACTGTCCTCGATCTTATCCAAATTTTTCATGACAGCGACGAATTCATCACCGCCAATCCGAGCCAACGTATCACCTTCACGTAAAGCTGATGTCATGCGTTGTGACACGATAATGAGTAGTTCGTCCCCGACATCATGATCATGGGTATCATTGACTGCTTTGAAGCCATCTAAGTCCAGTAATGCAATGGCTGAAAACTGATTGAGAGGTTGACACTGCATCATGGCTTGATTGAGAAGGTCTAACAATAATGCACGGTTAGGAAGGCTGGTCAGTAAGTCGTAATGGGCAATTCGTTCAAGTTTTTCTTCGGCTTCTTTACGTTCGCTAATGTCAGTATGAATGCCAATCATTTTTAACGGTTGTTGCGATGAACTCCACTCGAAAACTTCAGCAGTTGAATTTAACCAGAGCCAATCCCCACCTTTCGTACGCCGACGATATTCCATAGAGAACACATTGCTTTGACTCAAGCCATTTTGATAGGCAGCCATTACAGCGTCATGATCGTCTGGATGCAGGTTGTCTTGCCACCCTTGAAGGTCGCTTTGAAATTCATCTGGATCATACCCCAGTAGCTTGGCGTACTCAGGACTCGTTAACGCAGCCCCTGTTTGAACATTTAAATCGAACCAGCTCTGTTTCGTTACTGTTAGTGCAAGACGTAAACGGTTTTCACTCGCCGTTAATATCGAGTTGGCTCGGGTTTTCTCAATCGCAATACTGGCAAAGCCCGCTGCTTGTTCTATCGAGTCAATATCAGCTTCTGTTGGATTATGAATGTCGTGATGATAGATGGCAAAAGTGCCGAGCACCTCCCCTTTTGTCGATCGTATTGGTTCCGACCAACAGGCGCCCAATTTTGCTTTAGTTGCCAGTGCTTTAAAGGTGACCCAGTAAGGATGGGTCTGAATATCATCAACAATGACACGCTCATTAACAAAGGCTGCTGTTCCGCAGGAGCCAGCCCCCACCCCAATCTCCATACCGTGAATTGCTTCGGTATAAGAATCGGGAAGACTTGGCGCTGTGCCACTTAATAGATGTTGTCCTGCATCGTCTAATAATAAAACACTGCATAGCATGGCTGGATTGTCTTGCTCAACAACATGCACTATGGCTTCCAGAATGACGGGTAACGATTGGCCACTTGTAATTAGTTCTAAAATTTTAGTACGAGATTTGTCACGTAATTCGACTTGTTTACGCTTAGTGATGTCCTGAATTGTTCCGAATGACTGCGATGGAGCGCCATCATTATCAAACGTCAGCTCACTACGTGTGTAGACGTGGCGTGTGTCGCCCGAAGCGGTGATAATTTTGTACTCAAGGTCTATTT
>JBLIIN010000136.1:0-4211 GCA_047635075.1 Methylophagaceae bacterium
CAATTGCGCCACTGATATTGGGGAAGACATAAAATGTGCCATCACTATTTAATGAATCAACGCCATCGATGGCATTGAGTTTTTTAACGACCATATCATGACGTTTTTTAAACTCAATTAACATCTCCTGAATACATTGCTGGTTACCGTTGAGTGCTTCGACAGCCGCCGCTTGCGATATGGAGGCGGGGTTGGAAGTACTTTGTGATTGAATTTTTTTCATTGCTGCTATCAACGGAGCAGGACCAGCAGCATAGCCGATTCGCCAGCCGGTCATCGAGTAAGCTTTGGAAACACCATTTAAAACCATGGTACGGTCATACAAATCAGGGCAGGCGGTGACGATATTATGAAAGCCAATATCCGACCACAGTATGTGTTCGTACATGTCATCTGTTGCGATCAATACATCTGGGTGTCGACGTAACACCACACCGAGGGCTTCGAGTTCTGACTCACTGTAGGCTTTACCTGATGGGTTCGAGGGACTATTAATCACAAATAAGCGTGTTTTAGGGGTAATGGCTGCTTCTAATTGTGCTGGTGTGATTTTAAAATGTTGATCTTGGCCTGCTTCGATGACCACCGGCACGCCTTCAGCTAATAACACCATATCTGGATAAGAAACCCAATAAGGGGCTGGGATAATGACCTCATCACCTTTGTCTAATAGGGCTTGACTGAGGTTGAAAAAACTTTGTTTACCACCGACAGAGACTAAGACTTGATTTAGTTGGTAATCCAAACCGTTGTCACGTGAAAATTTGTCAATAACGGCTTGTTTTAGTGCCACAGTACCATCGACTGCGGTGTATTTTGTATCGCCCTCATTAATCGCAGTGATGGCCGCTTGTTTGATATGGCCTGGTGTGTCAAAGTCAGGTTCGCCGGCACCGAGTCCGATGACGTCTTTACCTTGTGAACGAAGTGCGGCGGCTCGGGCTGTAATGGCTAATGTTGGAGAGGGCTTGATGCTTTGAACGCGTTGTGAAAGCTTGATGTCCAAGTTTGTTCCTTCTTAAATCACAAATTAAATCTATGTCAGGTAATATACGCCAAAGATGTGAGATGCAGAAGATGTATGGCTAAACAATTTGAATTACAAAGTGAGTTCGAACCCGCTGGCGATCAGCCTGCAGCTATTGATGCGCTGGTAAATGGTATCGAAAGTGGTGAGATGTGGCAGACGTTATTGGGTGTGACGGGCTCGGGTAAAACTTTTACGATTGCCAATGTGGCCCAACGGATTCAGCGGCCGATGATGATACTTGCGCCCAATAAAACTTTAGCCGCTCAACTATATAGCGAAATGAAAGAGTTTTTCCCAAATAATGCAGTGGAATATTTCGTTTCTTACTATGACTATTATCAACCCGAAGCATATGTGCCCTCGTCTGATACTTTTATAGACAAAGATTCATCAGTCAATGAACAGATAGAACAAATGCGTTTGTCTGCGACCAAGGCGATGTTGGAGCGCCGCGATGCAATCATTGTATCTAGTGTGTCGTGTATCTATGGTTTGGGTGATAAAGACTCTTATCTAGAAATGGTTTTGCACCTCAGTGTCGGCGAGACGATTAGTCAGCGCGATGTAATTCGGCGGATGACAGAATTACAATATACACGTAACGATGTCGAATTGCACCGAGGTACTTATCGTGTTCGAGGTGAGGTGATTGATATCTTTCCAGCGGAATCGGAGCGTGATGCGGTTCGGGTCGAGTTATTCGATGACGAAGTGGAGCAGATTAGTTACTTTGATCCTTTGACAGGTGAAGTTTTTCAGCGGATGAGCCGGATTACGATTTATCCAAAGACGCATTATGTGACGCCACGTGAGCAGTTACTGGCTGCCGTTGAAGGTATCAAAGAAGAGCTGAGGCTGAGGCTAGCAGATTTGACTGAACAGAATAAATTGGTTGAAGCTCAGCGTTTGGAACAACGAACGCGTTTTGATATTGAGATGATCTTAGAGTTAGGATATTGCAACGGGATTGAAAATTATTCTCGTTATTTGTCGGGTCGCAAAACAGGTGAATGTCCACCGACTTTATTTGACTATTTACCGGATGATGCTTTATTAGTTTTGGATGAAAGTCACGTCATGGTGCCGCAAATTGGTGCGATGTATAAAGGGGATCGGTCACGCAAAGAAACGTTAGTTAACTATGGGTTTCGATTACCATCGGCATTGGATAATCGACCGCTGATGTTTGAAGAGTGGGAAGGACTTGCACCACAAACCATTTTCGTTTCGGCGACACCATCAGTGTACGAACATGAACACTCAAGTTCAGTGGTTGAGCAGGTAGTGCGCCCGACAGGTTTAGTTGATCCTGAAATTGAAATTCGACCTGTAGGAACGCAAGTTGATGATCTACTATCAGAGGTCAATAAACGGGCAGCAATTGGAGAACGCGTTTTGGTCACCACCTTGACCAAACGAATGTCAGAAGACCTAACTGATTACCTAAGCGAGCATGGTGTTAGGGTGCGTTATTTACATTCAGATATCGATACGGTTGAGCGTGTTGAAATACTAAGAGATTTAAGACTAGGTGTGTTTGATGTGTTAATTGGTATCAACCTATTAAGAGAAGGCCTAGATATTCCCGAAGTTTCATTAGTTGCAATCTTAGATGCAGATAAAGAGGGTTTCCTTCGTTCGGAACGTTCGTTAATACAAACTATTGGTCGTGCGGCTAGGAATTTGAATGGACGCGCCATACTCTATGCTGACCGTATTACTGGCTCTATGCGTCGTGCGATTGATGAAACTGATCGCCGTCGTACGAAACAACAAGAACACAATAAAGCAAATGGGATTACACCGACGGGCGTTAAAAAAGCGATCCGCAACAGCATTGATGATAAACAAACTGAAGATAGAGAACAGCATCAATACATTGCTAAGGTTGCTGAGGAGCAGGCTAAATATGCTGCATTGACACCGAAGCAGTTAGCAAAACGACTTCAACAGATGGAAAAAGCGATGTATCGTCATGCCCAGAACTTAGAGTTTGAAGAAGCGGCAGCGATGCGTAATGAGATTGAGCATGTTCGTTCTGTGGCTTTGGGGCCGGAGTCAGCTTAACGATGAAAACTGCTTTTTATAGCTAAGGATGATGCTAGGGGAAATGAAACGTAGAAGAAAAAGCAAGCCTAGGAAGGGATAAAGGCTATATAGCTCAACAGTTAAGTGCTACTCTTTTTGATACTTTTAAATATAGACAGTAAAAGTGGACAGATTTATTTTGGCCAAATAGTTTAAAAAGTCTGTAGATTATTAGCTAATCCTTGCGTTAAATCATTAGCTCTGTATAATTCCATCGCTTAACGGCAGGCGCGTAGCTCAGTTGGTTAGAGCACTACCTTGACATGGTAGGGGTCGGTGGTTCGAATCCACTCGTGCCTACCAATATATTGAAAGCACCACTTATTTTTTGTAATGGTGCTTTTTTGGTTTTTAAGGCCCTTTGTATCGGTCACAACCAGAGAGAATCCTGCATGATTTCAGTAACACTTCCTGATGGCAATCAACGCCAGTTTGATCACCCTGTTTCAATCCACGATGTTGCCTTTGATATTGGAGCAGGATTAGCCCGTGCAGCACTGGCTGGTAAGGTCAATGGCGCGTTGGTTGATACTAGCTACCTAATTGAGCAAGATGCCAATATTGCGATCATCACTGAGCGTGATGAAGAAGGCTTGGATATTATTCGTCATTCTACGTCACATCTGATGGCGCAAGCCGTTAAGCAATTATTTCCTGAAGCGCAAGTCACGATTGGTCCTGTCATTGATGATGGTTTCTTTTATGACTTTTCTTATGCGCCGGGTTTTACACCAGAAGATTTAACCAAAATAGAAAAACGAATGGCAGAGTTGATTAAACAAGACATTCCGCTTGTTCGTGAAGAGATTTCTCGTGAAGCGGGTATTGAAAAATTTCGTGCAATGGGCGAACACTATAAAGCTGAGATTTTAGAAGACATTCCAAAAGGTGAAACCTTATCTTTGTATGGTCAGGGCGACTTTATAGATTTATGTCGTGGGCCTCATGTGCCCAGTACCGGCAAGTTAAAAGCATTTAAATTAATGAAGCTGGCAGGCGCCTATTGGCGGGGTAATTCCGATAATGAGATGTTACAGCGGGTATACGGCACAGCTTGGTCTGATAAGAAAGCCTTAAAACAATATCTACACCG
>JBLIIN010000137.1:0-4173 GCA_047635075.1 Methylophagaceae bacterium
TTAGTTAATCCTTTTTATCACTTCTTTGTGAAGTTTAGGTGCCCAAGATGAGCCAAGTTCAGACAAGCCGTTTCAATCATAAAAAGTATCAATCTTTTCAGCAAAGCATGCCTGCGTTGAAAATGGAAAATCGCCAGTGGCCAAGTAATACCATTACTCAGGCGCCTCAATGGTGTGCGGTTGATCTTCGTGATGGTAACCAAGCCTTGATTGAGCCGATGTCTGTGGCGCAAAAACAGAAGATGTGGACGTTAATGGTGAAAATGGGCTTTAAGCATATTGAAGTCGGTTTTCCTTCTGCCTCACAGCCTGATTTTGATTTCGTGCGCTGGTTGATTGAAGAAAACCAAATTCCAGAAGATGTCACCATTCAAGTATTAACTCAGGCCCGTGATGCCTTGATTGAGCGTACCTACCAATCGTTAGCAGGTGCTGAGCGCGCGATTGTTCATGTGTATAACTCAACTTCGCCGGTACAACGCGAAAAAGTGTTTGGCTTGGATAAGCAAGGTATTATCGACATCGCCACTCATGGAGCTGAAAAGGTATTGAGCGAGTCCAAGAAATACCCAATGACCGATTGGACGTTTGAATATTCACCCGAAAGTTTTTCGAGCACAGAAACCGATTTTGCCATTGACGTCTGTAATGCCGTTATCGATGTCTGGCAGCCAAGCGCTGACAATAAGGCCATTATCAATTTGCCAGCAACCGTAGAGTGCGCAGGGCCAAATGTCTTTGCAGACCAAGTTGAAACCTTTTGCAACGGTGTGAAACAGCGTGAGAACATCATCATTTCGATTCATACTCATAATGATCGTGGCTGCGCAGTGGCCGCTGCTGAGATGGCTATTTTAGCCGGAGCTGATCGCATTGAAGGCACCTTGATGGGTAACGGTGAACGCACCGGTAATATGGATTTAATCACCATGGCGATGAACTTGTACAGCCAAGGCATTGATCCTGAAATTGATGTGTCGATTGCTGATGAAGTCGTAGCAACCGTTGAAGAATGTACCCAGATTAAAACCCACCCTCGCCATCCATGGTTTGGCGAATTGGTCTATACCGCATTCTCGGGTAGCCACCAAGATGCGATTAAAAAATGCTTGTCAGTCCAGCGCGATGACCAGCAATGGGATGTGGCTTATTTGCCTATCGACCCTAGAGATTTAGGTCGTGATTACCAATCGGTTATTCGCGTGAATAGCCAGTCAGGTAAAGGCGGCGTCGCGTATATTATGGAAACTGAATTTGGTATTAATTTACCACGCTGGATGCAAATTGAATTAAGCCGATCCGTACAAGAATACAGCGTAAAAAATAGCTGCGAAGTCGATAACAAAACCATTTATGAAATCTTTCAACAGCAATTTGTACAACGAGATCATCAAAATGAACAACAGTATCAAGTTTTAGGCTATGAAATGCACAAGCAAGGTGAGCAAGAGTCTATTCAAGCCAGCATTTGTGATGGCACCACTCATGGTGAAACCATAACAATACATGGCCAAGGCAAGGGTATTATTTCTGCGTTGAGCGATGGTTTACACAAAACATTGGGGATTGATTTTCAAGTACAACACTTTGATCAAATTGCATTGAGTAAGGGCACGCATGCTCAAGCGATGGCGTTTGTTCAAATAAAGATTAATGACCTCAAGTTTATGGGTATCAGTCAACACCAGGATATTATGACGGCCACCATCAACAGTGTTTTAGCCAGTATTAACAGCTATTTGGAATATCAGAAAGCAGCCGCTTAACCGTTACAAATAGGAGTAAACATCGATAAGTAAGAACTAGAAAGCTAAATGCTTTCTAGTTCTTCTAATAACTTATCCACTAAAAGTAGTTTTGATTCTTAAGTGTTATTAATGGCGTTTGACTGCCTTCTTCCCTAATCAAGTCATCAACCATTGTTGAGAAGCAGGTACATCGTCATCTTGTGATACTTCGAGCGTGCACTGGAATATAAACTCAGCACCTTCTTTTTTACTGTTAATTGTGATTACTGCTTTCATCAGATGACTAATTTTCTCTGCAAGTGCTAGCCCCAGCCAGTACCACACTACCCAATGCTTTTTTCAATGTATCTTCTGCTAAATAAATTCCAGTAGCATATCCTTTAACTTTTTCATTAATTAACTAATGCGTTTAAGCGTATTTACCTGCTCAAGTCTCTGGTCTATCTGCTGTACTGCCTGTTTATAGCTTGACCGCAAATACTTCTTTAAATGCGACGTCGCATTTTTGTAAGCAATACCTTTTAAACGGCAAAATAGCGCTAAAGCAAAGACGCTATCCAGTTCTGTCAGTGCAGGCTGACGGTTTGCCATGGCGTTATAGCAAGAGCCACAGCCTCCTCGAAAGGTATACGCAGAATTACTGAGCAATACTCCAAACCCCATCATACTGGCCAAAACCTCACTCGCTTCGGCAAAGAATTGATTACCGCCGGGAGGTTGTTGACCCGACTGAATAATCAGGTGTTGAGCGATAACATGTGCATAACTGGCACTTAGATCTTCTGGCTTTAGCGTTTGCTGAGGATTATAAAATACAAATAAAGACTGTTGCGTGATAATCACAGGGACTTGCATACCATAAGCATCAGCACCTTCGTCAACAGTGGTAGTATTTGGATATGAGTTGCGGTGAATAAGCGCTAACTCATCCTGCTGTGCAGGCTGAACGTGACATTTGCTATTCACTTCGTAGTCAACCATCGATTTAAGTTCAAACGGCCAATGACGCAACCCAGCATAACGAAGCGTATGCTTAAAAATATTCTGCGCTTTCTCATCAACACTGCTCACTAAACCAGGAAAGTACTCATTACTGGGAGCCACTAAACGCGTTCGATTAAAAAACTCTTCATGATCAAAATGTTTCAGTACCCAAGCGACGGTCGAGAATATGAAATCGGCGTTATTTTCATCCAGTAGAGGCTTAGGTTTAAATTTGGATTTTAAAAAGGCAGGGTTTAAAAATGAAGGGATTAGACTTTGCATTCGTCTCTCTATATGACAAGCAGTATTTAATAATTAACGTTTCTAACATACCATAGACATCAACTAGACAATAAAGATTCCCATCATGAAATACTTACCTGCCATTGAAGTTGAACCACCCGAAGGCCAAACTGCCAACGCCAGCATCATTTGGCTGCATGGATTAGGCGCAACGGGCAATGATTTTGCCTCTCTGGTGCCTGAATTAAAAACTATGATGGGCGCCAGCATTAATGATATTCGCTTTATCTTCCCTCATGCCTCTGAAATCCCAGTGACCATTAACGGGGGGATTGCGATGCCAGCATGGTACGACATTTTAGATATGCCCACCCAAGTGAAGGCGGGAGAGTCAGCTGAACGTGAGATAAATCAAAGCCAACTACTGGCCTCAGCTAAAGACATTCACCGTTTAATTGATCGTGAAATAGAGCGTGGGGTTAAAAGTGAACGTATTTTGGTGCTTGGATTCTCTCAAGGCGGTGCTGTGGCCTATCATGCCGCTCTGACTTACCCGCACTCGCTGGCCGGTTTGGCGGGCTTATCAACCTACTTTCCTATGCTTACGGCGCCCAATAACTTTGTAGCCCACCAAAATAATCAAAACATTGATATCCAAATCTATCACGGCAGCCTCGACCCTGTCGTCAACCAAAGTCTCGGATTAAAGGCACACAACGACCTCCATAATCTAGGGTATCAAACCCAATACCACGACTATCCTATGGAGCATCAGGTTTGCTATGAACAAGTGCAAGATATTGCCCAATGGATTCAAACCACATTCGCTTAAAAACTCGCTTTATTGGGTGGTTTTGTAATACGGACTCTTTGAGAACTACTGCTTTTGCAAGACTAAAAGCCGGTTATTCGCTGGCATTGCTAAGTTATCAATCAAGGCTAACCCTAGATCCTTAGCCAACTGATCGATAGCGGCAATGTCTTTGATTCCTGATAAAGGATTTACACAGGTTTTTAACCATTCATCCAAACTTGCATTGCCCTCACTGGTGAACTGGCCTTCAACATTCACAGGCCCATAAATAACGAACAACCCCTTTTTAGGAAGCAATGCACTGACCTTGGCGAACATATTCACCACACTGCCCCATGCAATGTAATGCACCGTATTCGCAGTAAAAACATGGTCAATCGACAC
>JBLIIN010000138.1:0-4146 GCA_047635075.1 Methylophagaceae bacterium
ATACTAGGCACACTGTGTGGTGGTAAGTAATCCGATTCAATTTAATGTTTTAAAATTAATTGAGCCCTGAAACTCAAGGCTCAACTTATTTCATTGTTAGAACTTACCTTGGCTTGTTAATTCGCAGCTAGCTTGGTGCTCCGTTTCATTTGTCTGGTGTAATAAAGAGCCTGAGACACGGTTGATCGAAATACGATGACCTTCAGCCTCAGCCACGATGAAGGTGTCGCTAATTTTAGTGATATCAAATTGAGCGATAGTTTGACCATCGTGCTGTTGTATTAACTGATTTTTGGCAGAATTGAAGGCGAAGAAGACCTCTTTAGTTACTGTTTGGCAAGTAATGTACTTGAAGCCATTTTCATCAACAATTTCTTGTGGTGCAGCTACCGCCGGCATTGAAGCTCTTTTTTCAAGGGCTAACATCTCGATATTACAAAACTTGTCTGACAATGTAACAATACCTGAATCATGAAGATGTTGGACTACCTCACCATTATTAATTAAGAAGAAATGAGCTCGTAAGCCTCTAGCATCATCGGTGTGGACGAGTGTACAGGCACGGTAGCCAAATTTTTCTTGGGAAAATTGATCAAAGATGAATTTATTAGGTACATTCAAAAATTCAATTTTGTCTAAATTTAAAGGAGTTCTGGCCGGTTGTTTTTTTAAAAATTCTTTGACGACTTCTTGGTAGTTTTCTGGATTTTCACCAAAATTAACACTGCCAACTGAAGAGGGACTTGATGTAGTGGCACAGGCTGATAACAGCCCGATGGCGGTGATGAGTAAGCTTGTACGTAGTGCTCTAATTGAAAATAAATATGTCAAAATAGCTCCCGGCAGTGAATAAAATTGTCGTATTGAATGATTTGGAACATGTTAAAGCAATGAGTTTATTAGGACAATGTGTGCTTGCCCTGTTATTTAAGTCGTTTTATCGGGCCAAGAAAAATCATCAGTCTTGCTATCGGATGGTCGATATTTGAGTTGAAGACCCATTATAAAATTCCGTAAAACCTGATCTTTACAGCTGCGGTAGTGTTTGTGATCAGTTTTACGAAAAAAAGCACTGAGTTCATGTTTACTGATGCGTAAGTCAGCTAATTCCAGTATTGCCAACACATCTTCAGCTTTTAAGTTAAATGCAATTTTGAGTTTTGTGAAGATAAGGTTATTGTTTAGACTTTTTTCAGCCTTTGGGAGTGGACCTTCTTTTTTACTTCTTTTTTCTGTAATCAGACCATTGAGAAAATGTGCAAATTGATTGTCATTGCAATTTTTATAATTAGAGTCATCTTCTTTTTTTAGCCAGTTACTTATCTGTTCGCGTGTCACTGGGTATTCGACATGATTGAAGATGGTGATAACTTTGTTATCATCGAGGTCGAGAGTGTAGCGAAGTCTGCGGAGAATATCGTTATTGGTCACGCGAGGTCCCTGTCATTGTATCGAGATGATGTTGAATGGTACTTTTTAATGCGACAACTCTTTTTCTATTGACGCCGAGATCACTATACCCTACACGAGAGGCAGAACGAAGGTGAACGAGACCTTGTTTAGCATCTATTCTGATTTCAACATCATCGATAAAGCCAAATAAGGTGGAAGCAAATGTGCTTGCAAGATAGTTAGCTTGTTCATTTTTGATGTATCCGCCCAGTTCGAGGACACTGTGTTTCACGGCCTGCATGGCGATTTCTTGTTGCCCAGGCATGAGTTGAACTGGCTCTATGAAGTGTTTGGCGTCATCACTTTTTTCGCTACAAACACAGTTTGGCTTGCTGGGGCAGTCAACCAATTTCTCGTTGATTAGACCCGGAGCTTGGCCAGAATTGGACAGATAAGCCAGCCCTGCGGCTGCGGCGATGATAATTAGAATAGATGAAAGCAACATTTTTTCCGATGTGGTCACATTGTTATGTGACGCATGTTAGGCGCCTTTATCAAGGCGATGACCCATCGTCGTTCCAGGCCAACAATCGAAGACTTCAGTCACCTGCATGACAATGAGTCCTTTTGCAGGGGCACTAGGCTTTGCTGCTAAAACAATAGCCCGCATTTTCTGATACTGCTCACCGCTGGTTTCGATACGAATGGTGCCTTTAATCTGATAGGAAATGTTTTGTTCTGGGATGAGGACGTTTAATGCAGCCGTTGGGTTTTGTTCAAGATTTTTGAGCGTTTTATCCATGAAGTTATCGATCATCCACAATTCATCATCGTTCTCGATCTGGACAAACATGACAGGCACGACATTAGGGTATCCACTGCTAGAGGCAGTTGCTAAAGGAAATAAAGCTGTCTGTTTAATAGCTTTTTTGACGGCGTTGTTAAGTTTTCCCACTGACTAGACTCCACTATGATGAAACTGTCCTAACCATACCATGATGGTTTTTATTGAGCTATAGAGACATTTTATTTTGTGAAATAATTGACTAAGCAAGACTCTATATCAGGATGTTCAAACGTGAAACCAGCTTCAATAGCACGCTTGGGTAAGACGCGCTGGCTATCTAAGAGTAGTCCAGCCGCTTCTCCTAATGCTGTTTTAAGAACAAAAGCGGGCATGGGAAGTACTGTTGGGCGTTTTAAGTGTTTACCAAAGGCTTTTGTGAAGGCGAAGTTTGTGACTGGGGTGGGTGAAGTAGCATTATAAGTACCTTCACAATGTTTATTTTCAGCCAGGAAGATGATGAGGCGGCAGATATCTTCTAAGGCCACCCAAGAGAACCATTGCTGACCGTTTCCCAGTTTTCCGCCCAACCCTAATTTGAAAGGTAACTCAATTTTTTTTAGCATGCCTCCGTTTGAGCCTAACACGACCCCGGTTCGGAGAATGCATAAGCGCGACGAACTCTGTTTTTGAGTGAGGGCGACCTGCTCCCAATTGTTGCATAGTTCAGCGGAAAACCCCTGACCTTGGCGGCTGGATTCAGTGATTACATCATTGGCAGTTTCGCCATAAAAACCAATAGCGGAACCACTAATGATGACCTCGGGTTGCGTTGATAATTGCTGTAAGGTATCGAATAAAGATTGTGTGAAGTCGATGCGGCTGTTTGTCAGCAATGCTCTACGTCGTTTCGTCCATGGTCGGTCGAGAATGGGCTCGCCAGCGAGATTAATAATCCAGTTGGGTGCTGGGTAGTCGAGTAACTCTGCTATGGCGGAGATGACCGTTATTTTGCCATGCCACCGGTTGCGTAAGTTTTCAGCTTGTCGGCTCAAGACCGTAACTTCGTGACCTTGCTCAAGTAGGATAGCGCAAAGTCTAGACCCAATAAACCCGCTGCCGCCAGTAATAAAGATATGTTTTTTCATTTCATTTAGACAATCAAAAAAGCAATGAGTGCCTTAGCGCTTACTGCTTTTTATTAATATCTCCTCAGATTTCTTAGTGTGCTGCGACACGTGGTCAGTTTTTGGCTTGCGCTACCCATGATTCAACTTAAGAAACTGAAGGGACTTGGGGCACAAGGTTTTTATCTTCATTCACTTCGACCACATCCTTTGTAGTAGCTTATTAGTGTTACGTTGAGCCCATTCAGACTCGGTGTCAACGCCTGTTAATTCCAATAAATCAGCATATTGTGTGCTGACGTCCTTTAACACCCGATAAATCAGCGCGGTTAACACATTCAGGAATTAACTTTTCATTAATCCCTGTTGTGTCAGAGGTGGCTTTGCGGTTTTTCTTAACACAGTAAATCTCAAGTAATTTCTCAACTGGACCAATACCTGCTTCTTTGCACTTGTCAGAGTAGGCTGAACCGGGACCTTCGATGTCAGATAACTTTGTCACGTTGAGTCTCCTTGGGTTGCTTTATCTACATTAGCTTGGTTTGATAGCGGCCGTCTAATGTGAGACCAATACATACCTGTCGCTACTACAGCACTTTAAAATAAACAACGCGCTATAACAAAAGACAGAGACGTTTCTTAATCTAGGCCGATATCATTTAGCCATCAAATTCTGATGCCGAAGGAAGTCAAGGCGAATGTTAAACCAAGTGCATTATCATTCTGTTCCGAACTGTTTGTTAGTTGATCATATTGCTTGTTAACTGGATCAGAAACTGAGGTTGAGGTAATGTGTAGGTATTGTAATTATTTTGAAAGGTTGAATGATGAAAAAACTGCTAA
>JBLIIN010000139.1:0-4128 GCA_047635075.1 Methylophagaceae bacterium
CAGCCATTAACCAGCCCGTCATTTCGGCACGAGACAGCGTCAACTGGGATTGTCGTTCATAATCTTGGCCTAAGACACCCACGGGGGGTAAGCGGGTAAAACCTTGACGAAAACGCTGTACTCTCCCACCTTCATGATCGACCGAAATTAACAAATGCGGTTCACGTAAAGCGCGAATAGAGCGGGTTAATTCAGACATTTGATCTGGTGATTGATAATTTCGGCTAAATAAAATAACCCCGCCGACGAGAGGGTGCTGCAATATCTCCGCTTCTTGGTCACTTAGTTTTAAACCGACTAAATCGACCATTAATGGGCCTAATGTCATACACCCTCGCCTTATTGGTGGATCATGACCTGCGTACCTGCTTTTACTAAATCAAACAGCACCAACAAGTCTCGATTATGCATTCGAATACACCCATGTGACAATGGCCTACCCATCGGAAAACTATCAGGACAACCATGGATGTAAATATAACGACGCATTGTATCAACATTTCCCATTCGGTTGCGTCCAATTTCTAAGCCACTAAGCCATAAAATACGCGTCAATATCCAATCTCTGTTGGGAAATTGTGTTGACAAAGCCTTGGTGTACAACTCCCCTGTCCGCCTACGACCTACAAATATTGTATTTTCTGGAAGACTATCGCCTATGAGAGCTCTAACCTGATGTAAACCCCTCGGCGTGCACTCGCTATTCACGGCTTCACCTGGCCCATTTTTGGCCGTGGAAACAAAAGCCTCAAACACGCAGCTTTCAGCGTCATCATCAGACAAAACGCGACAAACCTGTTCAGAAAGAGAGATATCAACCCGCAGCATTAAATGATTCTTATTACTTTTAAAACTAACATGAGTCTCAGTATACATCGCATTGATAAATGGGGGTTTTGGCTTGTGTGGGAACAGCTAAATTATCGGTCACGTTCCCAAAGCGACAGGCGAGTACTTTTAATACGCTATCTTTAGAGCAGGCATTCTTTCGCTAATGTTTAAGGTAAAACTAACGCCACTGACTCGTAAAAAAATCACGAAAACGCTTATCAATCCAGTACTTAGGCTTCAGAGGGTTTTTGCCATAGACAAACCCGACATGTCCGCCACTCTTGGTCAGTTCCAATGTCACCTTAGATGATAATTCAGCTTGTGATGGGATAGCCGCTGGCGTCATAAAAGGGTCATTTCGGCTGTGTAAAATCAATGTTGGTACTGCAATGGATTTCAAAAATTGGCGGGCACTCGACTTGTCATAATAATCATCTGCACTGTCAAAACCATGCATCTTCGCGGCCACATTATCAACACGATAAAAGGTATTGGCTTGCTGAAATTCTTCCAGATCAATGGGTAATGCCATTGTCCGATGTTTTTCCATCACCTTCTTACGTACCAAACGAATCAAGTGCCGTTGATAGACTCGTGAAAAGCCAGTGGTTAGATGCTCGGATGTATTCGACAAGTCGAATGGTACTGACACCGCCATCGCACTAGACAAGGGTGTCTCCGCCCCCTTTTCTCCCAGATACTTCAATAATGCATTACCTCCCAATGAGACACCGAAAGCACCCAAGGGCCGATCGGGGTATCGTTCACTTAACGTCTGAATAAAATAATCGATATCTGGACTATCGCCAGAATGATACCAGCGAGGTAGACGATTCCCCTTTTTACCACACGTCCTAAAATGCATCAGCACACCCTGCCATCCTAACTCATGGACAACCTTCAAAACACCTTGAACATAACCCGAGTCAACGGATCCTTCAAGACCGTGAAATACAGCAACAATGGGCCCAGAGTCAGTCGGCTCTGTCCATGCTAACTCAACGAAATCACCATCGGGCAACTCTAATACTTCTTCGGTCAATGTGAGTGGAATGGGTTTTCTAAACAACGTTGGGAATAAAGTCTGGCTGTGCCGATCAGGCAACCAACAGGCTGTTTTAAATTTACTATTAATAATCGTGCCTTCGGACATGGACTGGATTCTACACAATCGTAATAAGAGCATCATCTCTATCTCGAATCAACTCCTTGTTATTCAACAAACTTAACTGATAAGATTCATACACATCCTAATCAATCATCACGAAAGTGTATGAAAAAATAAAACATTCAGACTCCAAAGACAAAAGCCATTTGCGACAAAAACAGTTATTTAAACTACTTTAATAAGAACTACTAGGCTGTGAGGCTCATGGATGCAAGCATTCGCTAGAACGCCCACAATAAAGAGGTTATAAGTGTCTTTGAACTTGTCGACCTCATCGCTACTAAACCACAAATCAACACACCCAGAACAACATAAGCCAGACCCTCATCTACTTTCCAATGGCTAATGTTGTTTATTCAACTGAAGTGCTTATAAATTCCACTGCAGGGTCAACTAAGCGATCTTATAAAGATCACGGAGACAAACAATGAACAAAATAACTCTAATAAGCAGCACGCTATTTTTGATCTTTAACCAAGTAGCAAAAGCGAATGAGGTTGAAATTCTAGCAGCGGCTCTAATTCATCAAAGTCATGATGAATATCTTGTTAACGTCAAACTCAGACACCAAGATACGGGCTGGGATCACTACGCAGATGAATGGCGAATTATCGATGTTCAAGGTAATATTTTGGGTAACAGACTATTGCTTCATCCTCATGTCGAAGAACAACCTTTCACCCGAGCCTTAAGCAATGTCAAACTTGATGACAATCTCACACATATTTATATCGAAGCCCACGACAAGATCCATGGTTGGGCAAAACAAAAGCTAGCAATAGAGTTAGCCAAAATGAGAGCCGGTAAATTAATCGTTACAGCGACACCATAAACAACAAGAATAAAAATTCTTGTTACCAAATCACTCTGATGCTCACATCCTGCTATGGGCTATAGAAAGGCCGTTGATAATCAAACCGTTACTTCACCAAACAAGCTACTTTAATTAATGCAGCACCGTCACTCGCTATCGAGAGATTGAAAAGGCAAGACGATGTAATAAGAGCGCTCAAAGGCCCTAATCCAAATAAAAGCTCAGTTAGTCACATTACTTAGCTTTAAAATTTCATAGGATAACAACAAGATAACGAACAAACGACACTGACTTTTGTGCACTATAGGCATAATATCGACTGACTAATCGTATCTGGAGACAGCGCTAAAATGAAAGCCATCTTTCTTACCTTCACTACAACTATTGCCGTCGCTTGTTTTGGAGCCTCACTGTTCTTGAATAGTATCTTAGGGGCTTTCGGACTAGTGAGCACCTCAATTGATACGTTCAGCGACCTTAAGGCATCGCATTTAGTGATGGAAAAGATGAAAATCAGGCATCAAATTAAACAACAGAACATCACTAAGAAATTAGCGAAGCGATCAAGTAGGAGAGTCGCCTCAGCGTCACTGGCTGCTGCAACACTTGGCACTGTTGCTGTGGCGGTCACGATGACAGGTTTTGAACTACATGATTATTGTGAAGGCCAAGCCTCATTGCAGATTGACAGCAACATCTTGTATGGAACAAATGGCAACGTCGATTTTGACGCTTGTATCGATAAAAGTCAGGATGACTCATTGCGAATCTTAAACGACGTGAAACAGTCAGCCTATGACACTGTTAACGAAGCCATGCATTCTGCAGTAGATATAGTAGCGAACATTGGCTCGCACTAAAAGAGTTTAATGCTGACACTCTAAGAGCGACTCAGCAAAACCTTGAGGCATTGAAAGAATCTGTTAAATATTGGAGGGTGGAATAACAAACAAGTATGATGTTGATAACTAAGAACCGAGCTTTGCTAATCAAAGCCACCATCATCAACTAAGGCTCAATGCCATGAATACAATCAATCCTTCAACACGCCTGACACCACTAACAGACGAAAATTTACGCCAACATGTTAAGATTTTTGGAAGCTTACTAGGTGAAGTAATCGAATCTCACACCTCTTCCGAGACTTATGAAGTAATTGAGTACTTACGCAAGGGTTTTATTAGTCTACGACAGCAAGATAACCCAACATTACGCTCGCAACTTAGGGCTCGTATCTCTGCACTAGACGAAATACAGCTAACTCATATCATTCGTGCATTCAACCTCTATTTCAGCCTCGTCAATACTGCCGAGC
>JBLIIN010000140.1:0-4121 GCA_047635075.1 Methylophagaceae bacterium
TTTAAGCCTAACGGCTGCTGGCCATCCGAAGGTGCTGTATCAACTCAGACATTGTCTCTAATTGGAGAGCATGGCTTTAGTTGGGCTGCATCCGGTGAAAATGTATTGCGTAATAGCTTTAATAAGTCAAAAATGATCGACGCTAATTTTCATAAACCTTATCAGTTGTCTAAACAAGGTCCGGCTTGTTTTTTCCGAAATGATGGTTTATCAGACTTGATTGGTTTCACTTACACAACTTGGAGTGCAGATGATGCGGTAACCGATTTCATTACACACCTAACAACGATTAAAGCACAAACGGAAGTCGATAAAGATCGTGTGGTATCGATAATATTAGATGGTGAAAATGCATGGGAATATTATTCCTATAATGGTTACTATTTCCTGCAGGCACTTTATCAGCGGCTAGCAGATCATCCGGAGATAGAATTGACGACTTTTTCAGAATGTCTGTCTAGTGGCGTTGAATCTACTATTTTACCCGAACTAGTGGCTGGAAGCTGGGTTTACGGTAGTTTCTCGACTTGGATCGGTGATCCAGATAAGAACCGAGGTTGGGATTTATTGAGTCAGGCTAAACAAACGTTTGATCGCGTAGTAGCTGAGGAAACAATTGATACTGAAACAATGAATGCCTTATTAAGACAGCTCGCTATTTGTGAAGGATCAGATTGGTTTTGGTGGTTCGGTGACTACAATGCAGGTGAGAGTGTGAGTGACTTTGAGCGCTTATTTAGACTCCACTTATCGAATTTGTATCAAATGCTAGGCGAGGAAGTACCCGAAATATTATCAGAAGTTGTTTCTCAAGGTGGTGGTGGAATTGAACAAGGGGGGACGATGCGACGTGGAGGCTAAATGAGTCAGCAAGCAACGGTATTTAACCAAAGACGAGGGGGAGTTCTTCTTCACATTACCAGTTTACCCAGCAGAAAAATGGGTAATGATGCTGAGCAGTTCGTTGATTTCTTAAATCAGTCAGGGATGACTATTTGGCAAATGCTACCGTTGGGACCAACTCATGGTGACCAATCGCCCTATCAATGTCTATCGGCACATGCGGCGAATAATAAACTGATCTGTCTTGATGATATTCGCTCACAAGAATGGGCTAATTTAGATCCTCTTGAGTCTGATGTTGAAAGTGTCATTAAAGCGGCTTACCCTCAATTTGAGGAGCATGCATCTAATCAGACAAAATCTGAGTTCGACTCTTTTTGTCAGCAACAAGCCTTTTGGTTAGAAGATTATGTTCTGTTTTGTGAAATTCGCGAGTCACACTTCAACGAGGCTTGGTTTGACTGGCCAGAAACATTAAGAAACCGGGACATAACAGCATTAAAGAATATTAAAGCAGAAAATGAACAGACACTTACGATTAGGAAGTTTGAACAGTTTATCTTTTTTCAGCAATGGTATCGATTAAAGAAATATGCCAACAGTAAAGGCGTTTTACTCTTTGGTGATATGCCGATATTTGTAGCCCATGATAGTGCTGATGTCTGGGCTAACAGTGCTTTATTTACACTAGATGAGCAAGGAAAATCCACCAAAGTAGCGGGTGTTCCACCAGATTATTTTTCTGAAACGGGCCAACGGTGGGGTAACCCACTGTATGAATGGTCTGCTCATCAAAAACAAGATTATCAGTGGTGGCAGCAACGCTTAGCAACACAATTAGAAATGTTTGATTTAATACGAATTGATCATTTCAGAGGATTTGAAGCTTGTTGGGAAATTCCAGCGGACTGCCAAACAGCAATTAATGGCCAGTGGGTTAAAGCACCCGGAGAAGCATTATTTGATAAATTAGTGTCTGTTTTTGGTGAATTGCCATTAGTTGCTGAAGACCTTGGCATTATTACTGACGAAGTCACCGCGTTAAGAGAAAGATATGCTATGCCTGGCATGAAAATATTACAGTTTGCTTTCGGTGGTGATGCCGACAATCCCTACTTACCACATCATCATCAATACGATAGTGTTGCCTACACTGGCACGCATGATAATAATACGACCCATGGTTGGTATGACTCTTTAGACGAGCAGACGAAGAGCCATATTAGGCATTATTTTGGGGGGTGTGGCGAAGATATCGTTTGGCACTTTAATCGCACTGTATTGCAGTCTGTCGCACTATTGGCTGTATTGCCAATGCAGGATATTTTAGCTCTAGATGGTGAGCATCGCATGAACACTCCAGGCACCACAGAGGGTAATTGGGCATGGTCTTTTGAGTGGGACTGGTTAGAGTGCGATTCGAGTGAACGGTTAAAAAAATTAAATAAATTATATGGGCGGATTTAATCATGGCCAATCCCGAACAGTTAAAATATGCAACATCGCATGAATGGGTGAGAGTGGAAGATAATGGTGAGTTAACCATTGGTATTACCGACCATGCGCAAGACCAGCTAGGTGATGTTGTATTTGCGGATTTACCTGCTGTAGACCTATCGTTAGCTGCACAACAAACTTGCATGCTTTTGGAGTCCGTCAAAGCGGCTTCCGATATTTACATGCCGGTTTCAGGCAAGATTATTGCCGTCAATACTGCACTGGAAGATGAACCAGAACTTATCAATGAAGATGCTTATGGCAATGGATGGTTGTTTAAAATGAAGCCGGATAATCAAGCTGATGTGGCTAGCTTGTTATCACTCGGGCAATATGAGGCATCGCTTGATGAATAATGCATCAAGCACAATAGATTCCACCTAATATAGTGGCATGTTTTGCACCTGTCACAGACGGCAAACTGCCTGTTTTTTGGTGAAGGGTACGATACGCCAGCCAGCCAAAAGCGGCAGCTTCAACCCAATCGGGGTCAATACCAAGTACCGATGTGCCAGAAATAATAATGCCGTTGAGTTGGGATTGTAAGGACAGCATCAACTCGCGGTTATGAACCCCACCACCACAGACATAAACGGCTTGAGCATTTGATGCGTATAAACTAAGCGTATCCATAATTGTCCGTGCACTTAATGAGAGTAATGTTGCTTGCACATCGACATGCTCAATCGATTCTCCATACTGGTCTAGCTGTAGTTGCACCCAATCAATATTAAAATATTCACGGCCAGTACTTTTTGGAATAGCTTTGCTGAAATAAGGGTCAGCGAGCATTTGCGTCAATAAAGCAGGGTTAGATTTACCTTTTCCCGCCCAGTGACCATCTTTATCATATGCTTGTTCGAGGTGCCGTTGAACCCAAGCATCCATCAAGCCATTACCGGGTCCAGTATCAAAGCCAATAACAGCATTTCCGGGGCTGAGTAGAGTGACATTTGCAATGCCTCCAATATTCACAATAACTATGACTCGGTCTGGTGATGAAAATACTGCTTGATGAAAAGCGGGAACCAGAGGGGCACCTTGACCTGAAGCAGCAACATCTCGCTGGCGAAAATCAGCAACGGTCGTAATTTGAGTTATCTCAGCAATAACGTTAGCGTTACCGATTTGTAAACTAAAAGGTAAATCGCCTTCAGGCGAGTGATAAACGGTATGGCCATGATTACCAATAGCGACGATGTCACGATGTTTAATTTCATACTGAGATAATAGCTCATTAATGGCGTGGCCTATAAATTGTCCTAAAGCCACATCGATTTCGCCAAACTCTTTTAAAAGACATTGACCATCGGAGATTAATTGTTTTAATAACTGATGAAGTGGAGCAGGAAAATCAAAGGTTGAGGCATAAATAACGGTACAGTCATTGGCTTGTTTTATATCAACAAGAGCAACATCAACACCATCTAAGCTAGTCCCTGACATAATCCCAATATAATAAGCCATCTCAGCGCCTATTCTCCCTGAGCTATGTATGTTTGTTGTAAGGTATCTAATTGAGCAAGAAAAGGGGCTGCCTGGGCTTTGAATTCAGCAAGATATTTTTTCGGCAACGGTTGGGCTTTCGGGAGAGTGACGGTTAAAGGATTGCGGTGAACACCGTTAACCCGAAACTCATAATGCAAATGTGGGCCGGTAGCCAAACCGCTACTGCCAATGTATCCAATGACTTGCCCTTGCTTGATACGTTGGCCCGTTCTTAACCCTTTTTTGTATCGGGACATATGGGCGTAGAGCGTTGTGTATTTACCGATATGAGA
>JBLIIN010000141.1:0-4120 GCA_047635075.1 Methylophagaceae bacterium
GGCTTTTACTAGGTTCATACAATGATAGGTAACATGAAGAACGCAATGCATGGCTCATACCATTCAATCAGTGCCAATCATCTGCCTCGTTACTTGGCAGAATTTTGCTATCGCTTTAACCGACGTTACAACCTACACGAAATGATACCAAGGCTAGCCTATGCAGCAGTCCGAACACTACCTATGCCCGATCGTTTTCTAGAGATGGCTGAGGCATGGGGGTAATCAGGAAATTTTTTGATCGAATGAGGCAAATAGTTGTTCTATTCAACGAATTGGATCGAGAAATTTGGCCGAAATGGCTTTTCCGCAGTAGATTTATCCTAAGTCCGACAGGCTCCTAGTAACCGCCTAATGCTCTGTGTAGACATAGCCCGCTGACAAAAGCGTCGAATCAAGCGATTGTCCTTATCAAAAAAAGTCATCGATTTCTATGCGACGGGCATCATTAAAATGAATACTGACGCTAGTTCAATTTCAGCGCTTGTGATTGACTGGTGCCTACAATAGATAGAATCATTAGTTGGGAATTATTGTTGTATCCAAAACAGCGTTTCAACAAGGCCCGTTAATAAAATAGTCGCTGGCTTAAGAAGTTTAAAAGAAGTTCCTGGTTCCAAAGCTGATATTCATAGCCCAACGTTGTAAAGCAATTCCCAGTTAAGTACTTAAGTACAGTGTCTGATTCAATTCGTCCCTATAAGATACGTTGCCTGCCAAGCATCATCTGCTTTCCAGTTTAATGCCCATTCAGGAAGGTCATCGGCAGGCATGGGTCGAGCAATGCCGTAACCTTGCGCCAACTCACAACCCAGTTGCAACAGTGATAGGCCATGATCGATCGTTTCTACACCCTCAGCAATTACTTCAAGCTGAAATGCTTTAGCTAAACCAACAACGCCTTCAACAATCGATAAATCGTCGGCATCTTCTAACATGCCCCGCACGAAGCTCTGATCGATTTTAATCAAGTGCGCCGGCAGGCGTTTGAGATAGGTGAGTGATGAGTACCCGGTACCAAAGTCATCTAAGGCAAAGCGTACGCCCAGATCAAGGCAGGCATTCATGGTGTCAGATACTTTTTTGATGTCATTTAATGCACTAGTTTCCAGTATTTCTAATTCTAAAAAGTGTGGGTTCACCTCCGGATGGTCCTCCAACAAGGCTGCCAACCGGGTGGTGAAGTTATCGTATTGCAATTGATAGGCGCTAATGTTGACGCTGACAGGCATCTGGAGCCCCATACTGCACCAGTGGCTTATCTGGTTCAATGCGGTATCTATGACCCAATCGCCCAGCTCAAGACTAATCGCATGACCTTCTATTGCGGGTAAGAACGCTAAAGGTGGCACTAAACCACGCTCAGGATGCTGCCAGCGGATTAAAGCTTCTGCGCCGACCACTTCCCCAGTGTTCATATTCACTTTGGGTTGATAGTACAGTACAAATTCGCGTCGGCTCATAGCGGAACGAATATCGCCTATACTTTGCCGCTGAATCTTCATTGCATTATCTTGTGCGACATCAAACAAGTGGTAACGGTTTTTGCCCGCTTGCTTAGCGACATGCATGGCTTGGTCGGCGTGACGGATGAGTAGGTCTGCGTCCACATCGTCTTGGGGATAAAAAGTAACACCAATGCTGACTGAAACTTGCATCACGGCATCACCTACGGTAACAGGTTCAGCAGCAGCCCTTAATAACCGTTCTAATACAGGCTCACTGTCCTCGATCTTATCCAGATTTTTTATGACAGCGACGAATTCATCACCACCAATCCGAGCCAACGTATCACCTTCACATAAAGCTGCTGTCATGCGTTGTGACACGATAATGAGTAGTTCATCACCCACATGATGATCGTGGGTATCATTGACGGCCTTGAAGCCATCTAAGTCCAGTAATGCAATGGCTGAAAACTGATTGAGAGGTTGACACTGCATCATGGCTTGATTGAGAAGGTCTAACAATAATGCGCGGTTAGGAAGGCTGGTCAATAAGTCGTAATGAGCAATACGTTCAAGCTTTTCTTCGGCTTCTTTGCGTTCGCTAATGTCAGTATGAATGCCAATCATTTTTAGCGGTTGTTGCGATGAACTCCATTCGAAAACTTCAGCAGTTGAATTTAACCAGAGCCAATCCCCGCCTTTCGTACGCCGACGATATTCCATAGAGAACACATTGCTTTGACTTAAGCCATTTTGATAGGCAGCCATTACAGCGTCATAATCGTCCGGATGCAGGTTGTCTCGCCACCCTTGAAGGTCGCTTTGAAATTCATCTGGATCATACCCCAGTAGCTTGGCGTACTCAGGACTCGTTAACGCAGCCCCTGTTTGAACATTTAAATCGAACCAGCTCTGTTTCGTTACCGTTAGTGCAAGACGTAAACGGTTTTCACTCGCCGTTAATATCGAGTTGGCTCGGGTTTTCTCAATTGCAATACTGGCAAAGCCCGCTGCTTGTTCTATCGAGTCAATATCAGCTTCTGTTGGATTATGTATGTCGTGGTGATAGATGGCAAAAGTGCCGAGCACCTCCCCTTTTGTTGAGCGTATTGGCTCCGACCAACAGGCGCCCAATTTTGCTTTAGTTGCCAGTGCTTTAAAGGTGACCCAGTAAGGATGAGTCTGAATATCATCAACAATGACACGCTCGTTAACAAAGGCTGCTGTTCCGCAGGAGCCAGCCCCCACCGCAATCTCCATACCGTGAATTGCTTCATTATAGAAATCGGGAAGACTTGGCGCTGTGCCGCTTAATAGATGTTGCCCTGCATCGTCTAATAATAAAACACTGCATAGCATGGCTGGATTATCTTGCTCAACAACATGCACTATGGCTTCCAGAATGACGGGTAACGATTGGCCACTTGTAATGAGTTCTAAAATTTTAGTACGAGATTTATCACGTAATTCGACTTGCTTACGCTTAGTGATGTCCTGAATTGTTCCGAATGACTGCAATGGAGCGCCATCACCACCAAACGTCAGCTCACTACGTGTGTAGACGTGGCGTGTGTCGCCCGAAGCGGTGATAATTTTGTACTCAAGATCGATTTTTGTGTGTGCTCCTTTAGAATCATATGCACCTTGCCTGAAATATTCCTTGTCAGCTGGGTGAATGACATTCATCTGAGCTTCGCTGCTAATGAAATAATCGATTGCTTCCGGCGCGGTCATACCAAATATGAGTGCAAACTGATCTGAACAGGAAATCAATTTGTTTTTTACGAGATCCCAGCAAAAATGCCCCATGTTGCCCATGGTTTCCGCCTGATGATAGAGCGCGTGACTTCGAAGCAACGCTTCTTCTACTTGCCTTATTTTGGTAATGTCTTGAACTGTTCCTGTCGTCTTAACAATGACGCCATAGTCATCTGGCACAAGTCGGCCTATTTCATGTAGATAAATTCGCTGACCTGCCTTGTAATAACAATACTCAATGCTCCAGCCTTGTTTTTTCTCAAGTGCTTCACCAATCACCTGCTTATATCGTTCGCGGTCGTCATCACAAACTAATTTCAAAGCTTTTTCAATGCTATCTATCTCAAGCATCTGCTTAGTTGTCATACCATGGATGTTGGCATACTGTTCCGATAAGGTAATATAGCAGTCGGTTATTTCATCCCACTCCCAAAGACCTGCGTTATCAAACTGTACAGCCTGACTAAATAGTGCGTTGTGTTCCCGTAACTTTTCTTTAGTAGCTAAACCTTCAGTGATGTCGGTAACTATAGCGCCTAGGCCATCGACCTTTCCATCAACACTGAAGACTGGAAACTTTATTGTTAACAAAGAGCGTGATTGATCCTCATTGCCAAATTCGACTATTTCTTCACACCACTCAGCTACCCCCGAATTTAGGACAGATAGATCTTGTTTTCTTGATGTAGCAGCCAGCTTGGGGTCGTGGGCAATGGGCGGTAACATCCCCACGAGATTTTCATTTTTGACTTGAAATAGTGCCTCAAATTTTTTATTGACCCTTATAAAGCGACCTTCTCGGTCCTTCAAGGACATCTCAAGAGGCGCATTGTCCATTATCGCATCGAGTTGCTGCTTATGAATTAAAAGATCGTTTCTATTTTGAGTAACGTGATGAAGTTCTTTGCGGAGGC
>JBLIIN010000142.1:0-4095 GCA_047635075.1 Methylophagaceae bacterium
CTTATTCTTGCAGGTATTGTCGACTGTTCCAATATTTAAAATAGTCGATAAATTTAGTTTCAGAATAACCATTGCCTTCTTCTAGTGCGCCTGAGGTTCTTGAGTTAAGTATTTCACCTTGAGCATCGGTAATCACTAGGAAAGGGTATCCTTCAAATTCTGGCATTTCATTGATGAATGCTTCATTGTCATTTTCTGGGCTAACGTTAACTTTGATTGAGATAAAGGTGTCACGGAGTAGGGCCTTAACGTTGTCATTTTCATTGAAAAAGCGTTCCAGTTTATGGCACCAAGGACACCAGTTGCCCCCAATTCGAATAAGAACAAGTTTACCTTCTGTTTCGGCTTGTAGTTTGGCTTGCTGGAAGTCTTGAAAGGCATCTCTACTTGGATCGTATGGGCCATCACTTGCTTGGCTTGTCATCGAAATGGCGACAATGCTTACAATGAATCCTATTATGAGTATGATTTTTTTCATAGTGTATTGACGTGGAAAATTTTGATTAATATAGGCCAGTTTACCTGATTCAGCACTATTCGGTGTTGACTAATCTAGTTGGCGAGTGAAAGCATGTGATTTACCGCTGCTTTGACATCGTCATTGCTCAGGTTTTTTTTGCCTCCTCTTGGCGGCATTTTATTGATGCCATTAATGGCATTAGCATAAAGTGTTGCCGTCCCTTTTTTTATTCTTGGCGCCCAATCTCTTGTTTTGCCTATTTTGGGCGATCTCATTAGGCCAGCGCCATGGCAACGCAGACAAACTGCCGTGACAATCTTTTCGCCGGGGCTGATATCCTTAGCTATCTCGATGGTTTGTTCTACTATAAATGGGGCACCGCTGATATAAACTTCACCGATAGGTTTAATACGATCACTGACAGCTACTTTAGGTGTGTTTTCCCTTGGCATGGTATCTTTTCCAAGTGATAAAGCACTCGAGAGAATGATTTGGACCAGTAGATATAAACAAAAGAAAGTGATGACACTTCCGATCAAATATTTACTGGGTGTATTTGCGGCCATACCTAATCTGACTTTGTACTGTTTTGAATATTAAAGTATACGATGATGTTGCTATTACTGCTATTTTTTGTGTGGAAATTACAGGATTGATTACATTGATGTTAACGCTATTTTTCCGATAGTCTTATTGGTCAACAGTTGTCGATGAGCTTTGGTAATGTTTTCAGGGGTAATGGGCCCGAGGGTTTCTTTTAAGGTGCTGATGATTTTGCCTTCATCGAGAAGTTCTGCAATATTATTCAAGATGTTGTGGTGTGCGGTTATATTTTTTGTGTTGAACATGGGCCGGGTAAACATGAACTCCCATATGAAGCCGGCACTTTTGGTTTTAAGTGCATTCATATTATAATCTTTTTGACTACTGACGAGCGCGCAAATCATCCCTTCTGGCGCTATTAAGGCTGCCATAGCATCGAAGTATTGATCGGTATCTGCACAGCATAAAATGTAATCAGGTTTGTCGATATTAAGCATACGATATTGGCTAATCAGTTCTTCACTATGATCGAGAACATGATCTGCCCCCAGTCTCTTGCACCATTGTTCAGTCTCTGGCCTTGACGCTGTCGTGACCACATTGAGTTTTGCAACGACTTTGGCAAGCTGAATAGCTATGGATCCAACGCCGCCTGCACCACCAATAATCAAAATGGTTTTACCATCATCATACTGTGGAAATATTTTTAAACGTGAGAACAAAGATTCCCAAGCAGTGATGCTTGCAAGAGGCATAGCCGCGGACTGTTCTGGCTTGAGAATTAATGGCGCTTTAGCGGTGAGACGTTCATCAACTAGTTGATGGCTCGCATAGCAACCAGGCCGGGAAATATCGCCTGCATAAAACACTTTGTCGCCGATATCGAGTAAAACAGTTTTTTCACCCGCAGCCATCACGATACCAACCGCATCCCAGCCCAGAATTCGGGGAGTTTGTAGCCAAGTAGTAATGCTTTCTTTGACCTTGGTATCAACTGGATTGACTGCAATTGCACTAATTTTTACAAGGAGATCATGGCCTTTTGCTATAGGAAGATCCCGTTCGAAGCTGGTTGGCGCTGCATTGTTCATTTGATAGCCAATCGCTTTCATTTTCTCAGACATAGATCTTCTTTACCCTAGTGTCAGTGGTTGAGCTTATAAGGAGGGAGAATGCCAGAAATGAGTTGAATCAACAATTCTTAAATTACTTTGTTTAATAGCCTGGCTAACGAGCGTCGCTAGTTGAGATGAGGATGGACTCATTAATGGGTTAGTAATTTTTTTAATGAGGCTAAATAATTTTGCTCTGAGGGAGGTTGATTATTTCTCTGGGCTGTCCATAGTGATTCAGTTAAACATTCCATCATTTTGTGCTCTGCATCATGGGCATTGCTAAATTTCATTTGGAGTTGAGTGTAAAGGCCGCGAATCCCGAGAGGTCTATCGGTTGAAATTTGCTCGTGCAGCGAAATGTGCAAGCCCATGTGGAGATAAGGGTTAGTTTTTCCGTCTTCTACAAAATACTCTTGTTCTAAACTACTATCAGATTTAAAAATAGTGTGATACTCCGGGTGCTGTTCAATCACTTGAGCAATGCCCGACTCTAAAGAAGATAAGGTTTGCCCTTTTTGGGCTTTTTGCCAGACATTGTGATAATACTGGCGAAGTTGTTGGCGATTTTGTCCGAACATCAGTTTTTTTGTATTTTTTTTTGTTGGCGACGAAATTCGTCACAAAGGTGGGTGACGACGCATTGGTTACACAGGGGCTTTCTAGCAATGCAGACATAACGACCATGTAAAATTAGCCAATGATGAGCATCTTGCATGAACTCTTTTGGCACGACTTTCATCAGTTTGTCTTCTACAGCGCGAACGGTTTTACCTTTTGCTAAACCTGTACGGTTCGACAGTCGGAACAAGTGAGTGTCGACGGCAATAACAGGATGATTGAAGATGGTATTTAACACCACATTAGCTGTTTTTCGGCCGACGCCTGGCAAAGCTTCTAATGCTTCTCTATCTTCTGGCACCACACTATGATGTTCATCGATCAGTAATCGACAGGTCTTGATGACATTTTCTGCTTTGCTATTAAAGAGGCCAATAGTTCTGATGTATTGTTTTAAGACGTTTACACCGAGGGCGTAAATGGCTTCCGGTGTGTTGGCAATAGGGTACAGTTTATCAGTGGCTTTATTAACGCCTATATCGGTAGCTTGCGCTGATAGGATTACGGCAATCAATAACTCAAATGGAGTGGTGAAGTTGAGTTCAGTTGTCGGGTCGGGAATATGAATCTTTAAAGCAGCGAAAAAATCATGCCGTTGTGTTTGGTTCATTCTGTGTTATTGACCTTCAGTGACAGCAATATTGGTTGTTGCTGTCGCTGGCATGGCTTTAGTGACCTGTTTGGCATCAATGACATTTTTCAAAGCGACAATGAGACCCAACCCAATAAATGCTCCCGGCGGTAATAAAGCCATTAAAAATCCGCGATAATCATCAATAACAATGATTTTGAAATAACGGGCGCTTTCACCAAACATTAGATGGGCTTCGCTGAATAAAGTCCCTTGGCCAATCACTTCTCGTAGGGCACCCAACAAGACTAATACGGCGGTGAAGCCGATTCCCATCATTAAGCCATCTATTAGCGCTGGCCCTACCGGGTTACGCGCGGCAAAAGCCTCTGCACGGCCAGTGATAGCACAATTGGTAACGATTAATGGAATGAAGATGCCAAGGATTAAATAAAGTTCATGAAACCACGCACTCATGGATAGTTCGATAACCGTTACAATCGAAGCGATAATAAGCACAAAAACGGGTAGACGTGCTTCATCAGGAATATGGTGACGAAATAAAGAAACTAAGCCATTAGAGGCCACGAGGGTGAGGATAGTGGCCAAACCCAGGCCCAAGCCATTGATAACGGTATTACTGACAGCTAACAGAGGACATAACCCCAATAACTGGACTAGTGCGGGATTGTTTTTCCACAGGCCATCTCTAACAATAGTGTGATACTGATCAGTCATGATTTTACTATACCGGGGTCTGTAAATAATTGCTCTTGATGCTCTTCGTA
>JBLIIN010000143.1:0-4091 GCA_047635075.1 Methylophagaceae bacterium
CACTAACCCCTTTCGAGACAAATAAAATGCGCTTCTCCGTCATTTTTTAGTCCCGTTAAGACGAACGGTCTTGTCATGCTTCACGGATTGGACTAGCCAGAGGTATATTAGTAAAACTGACCCTTTCGATCTCACTTTGTTGGTCGCCTCATATTGTCTACCCCAACCTAGAAACGGTATCGACTTAAAATAACCCTCATTGCTAGATCTCGTATTCAATATTGTGCCACCTTCAATCATCACTATCACTTACAAAGCATCCCATTTCTTCAAGGTGCTCAAACCTTATCATCAAAAATAGTCGCTGCAACTTGTTGTTTTAGCGCTTCACCTTGCCAGTTTTCCATAAAACGTGCCTTATCTTTGTTAAATGCTTTTTCAAATGATGTTTTACTTGAGTGTTGTTTCATTGCATCAAGATCAATCAAGCTTATGTTATTTTGTTCGTCAATGAGTAAGTTAGTGGCTTTGAGATCACCATGGCTGACTTTTGCTCGCACCATATAACTAAAAACCTGCTTAATTTGTTGCAGTTCAGTCTCAGTTGGCTGACGTTCTTTATAGACCGATAATAACTGTTCGGCGGGAATATATTCACAAATAAAATAAGCCGTATGTCGTAACCCTGCGATCCTATTTTCAATAAATCCTAATGGCTTTGCTGTCGGTATGCCCATAAATTCAAGTAAATTTGCATTACGCCATGATATTGCTGCCCTACTTGGCCTCAAGCAGCGTTTCAAGAAATGAACCTTATCCTTTATATTGTATCGCTTAATCACCAATTGCTTACCCGCCACTTCTGCACGAACAACGGTGGCTGAATTACCCTGTTTTAATATCATCCCACCAGCGATTATCTGCTCAATATCACTCACGAACTGATTGGTATTATCCTCTAGAAAATCATTTCGAAATGCCCACCGTTGAGCGGTATTACTGTGATAGCGAGTCATGCTGCAATTTCTAAAGCACTTCTTCAGATAATTTTTTTTACGTTTACGCCAAGCTTGAAAACTTAATTTAGCAAAAGAATCCTGTGCCACGTCATGATAACTAAACCCACGTTGTTGAAGGTAGTGTTCTAGGTGTGCCTTGAGTTCTTTTTGTTGCTCAAATGAAAATTGTGCCACTAAGCGCGCCAGGTTATTTAAACTCTGCCTTTTACTCAGGTCCTGACCAAGACGTTGCTTTTTGATTGACCCTAGATCGAGCAGATATAACTTATTACCTGCCAACAAAAAATTATCAAGGTGGATATCATCTTGATAGATACCATGAGCATGTAATTTAGACATGCACTCAAACAAAACTCCTAATGTTTGGCTGCGGCTTTCACTACCCAATTCCGCCAAAGTGTGACCATTTGCGATGAACCGATAAGCAATTGTTAAGCATCCCCGTTGGTTATCACCGGCAATTAACAGTTCTGGCACTGCCACACCAGCGTCCTTTGCTAGCTGGTAACCTTCTCGCTCTCGTTCTAACTCACGATGACCTTTTTGTGCTGCTGAAAATAACTTTATTACGACATGCTGCTGTTTGGAAACGGCCTCAACAACCAACCGTTTCCCGGGAAGCAGACGTAATACTTTAGTACACTCAAAGTCTTGATTAGCAACTTTAATAGTAAAAGGTACTTGCAGGTGTTTCGCGCCCTGTAAGAAACCACGGATGGGGTTAAGTCGTGGATTAATCGCAGCACCGTGCGCCAAGCGCAACTTTAGGGCCCGCTGGCGGATCGCTTGCCAGAATTCATACTGATTCTCGACCACGCCATGTAAATCCATACCTGAGTATATTTTTGCAAAACGGATTAGATCTCGTTGCGTTAATGGTACATCCATCGCAGAAAAATATAAGGCACCTAAGTCTTTCACCAGCCACCGTTTGGGTACTGGTTTGTTATTCCTAATCATCGCACGATGCAAATCGATTAGAAATAACTCTGTATTCTCAGTGAATGTATTATGTTCTGCAAACTTTCTATCCAATAAGAAATGACAAAGATAAAAGTCGCGATGGTTCATACCATTCTCGTGCATCACTTTGCTGATTGATGCCAACTTTGCAATCAAGGCTTTTTTAGTCGCAAAAGTGGGCGGCGTATTATTCCATTGCTCTCCGAGTTGCTCTAAACTAATGGTCTCAGTTAAGTCATCGGTAATTACAAAAGATTCTTTGGCCGCTGGGTTCAATCCTCGCTCACCATAACCCGCAATGGACAGGGTCTGGATATGCTGCTCTTCTAAAAACCTGACCGCTTGCCATTCATTTTTTGCACTGATGACCGGGGCTCTTAATTGTAAGATATTTTTAAAAATTTCTAACCAACCCACCCCGCGATGGTATTTTAAAAAGTAACTTTTCCCTGCTAATTCAAAACGTAGTGTTCTGCGCCCTTCTTTATGCCGAAAAACCTCGCCTTCAAGCCCCTCTACCGTTTCGAAAACATCTCGGCCACGCCATAACTTACCCAGATCGAGTCTAAGATAGATGTCCGATAACGTCATTTTTAAGGTTAGCCTCTGTTCTTTTAAATTTGATAGCACGGACTTGGTTAGCAACATCTATTGTATAATCAATGTAGCGCATCAAATAATACCATCTGACCAGCATAAAGAGGTAAATCGTGTCATTTAAAGCTACCATTATTCGCCACCAGTCCATGGTCGAAGGCTTGTTTGCCTTAGAATCCCAAATTGACGCTTTAGTGAAGCAAGTGAGTATCGCTATAGCCAAGGGTAATAAAGTACTGTTCTTTGGTAATGGTGGCAGCGCTTCTGATGCCCAACATTTAGCAGCAGAATTTGTTATCCGTTATAAAGAACATCGTAAACCCTATGCTGCTATTGCTTTGACAACAGACACCTCGATCCTCACAGCACATGGTAATGACTATGACTTTAGTACACTTTTTGACCGCCAGATTGAGGCTTTAGCTAAACCAGGCGACATCGCCATTGGTTTATCCACCTCAGGTAATAGCGATAATGTCATTAATGGGTTTAAAGTCGCTAAGGAAGCTGGCTGTTGGACATGTGCTTTTACCGGCCAATCAGGAGGCCAACTATTGACTCATTCTGATAGCTGCATCCAAGTGCCATCACAAGAGACCGCACGTATACAGGAAGGTCATATAATTATCGGTCATTGGTTGTGTGAAGCCCTTGATCAAGCTTTTATCAGCAACTAAGCTGAGTTCATGACCAAGGCTATTTCAACAGATGTGGTGATTATCGGTGCAGGTATTGCTGGACTATGGTTACACCACCGTCTCAACAAAATGGGATTTCACGCCCTTTTGTTAGAAAACAAAACCATTGGTAACGCACAAACTCTGAGTGCCCAAGGCATTATTCATGGTGGTGCCAAATATGCCCTAAACGGGATATTATCCAAAGCAACACAAGCAATTGGTGATATGCCTGCACGGTGGCAAGCTTGTCTTGATGGCCAAGGAGAAGTTGATTTAACCTCCGTTGAGATTCTAGCGAACCATCAGTTAATGTGGTCAAAAGATCAGCTCTCCTCTAAGATGTTATCATTTTTTGCTAGTAGAGCATTAGCCAGCCGCATGCAACCAGTTTCTGATGCTAAACGCCCTGAATTTTTTCAATCTACAGGTTTTAAGGGCTTACTCTATCAACTTGACGAACCGGTGCTTGATATCACCACCGTTCTAAAAAGCCTTGCGACTCCTTACCAAAACCGTATTTTACATTGCCCTAGTGAACAAACCGTTTCATGGCAGCATGAAGGTAAACAGATTCATGATCTGCAGATCGGCGACATCTCCATAAAAGCACAGCATTTTGTGCTAACAGCTGGCGGGGGTAATGAAGCAATCTTAAGTACACTTGGTATTAAGAAACCCTCCATGCAACGCCGGCCATTACAAATGGTGTTATGTAAAGCAAAAGATCCCAAAAAAACACTTCCTGCTATTTACGCTCACAGCCTAGGCTCAGGCTCTAAACCGATTGCCACTATTACCAGTCATGCAGATAAAGCAGGTAATATCATTTGGTACATTGGGGGTAATATTGCTGAAAATGGCGTTGGCAAATCCCTCGATACACTCACCCGTG
>JBLIIN010000144.1:0-4090 GCA_047635075.1 Methylophagaceae bacterium
GCTTTAACGCGTTATCATCAATCAAAAGCAGCATTGAGCTCACTTAATCACTTGATGAGCTTACCAGTAGAAAGGCCAACGGGCCGTGAATTTTTACATCGTCCTGATTTTAAAGGGGGGGTTGAGTTCAGGAATGTCTCATTTCGTTATCCTGGCCAAGCAGTCGATGCACTATCAGAGATAAGTTTCAAAATTAAAGCAGGTGAAAAAGTTGCCTTTATTGGCAAGATAGGCTCAGGAAAAAGTTCAATTGAAAAACTGATATTGGGGCTTTATGAGCCAAGTTCAGGCTCTATCTTGTTAGATGGCACTGACATTAGACAAATTGATCCTGTCGATCTACGCAGCAATGTGGGATACGCGCCTCAAGATGTCACCTTATTTTTTGGTAGTATTCGAGATAATATTGCATTAGGCAAACCTTTTGCCGACGATCAAGCCATTCTAAAAGCAGCAGAAGTGGCTGGGGTGAGCGATTTTGTAAACCGACACCCTTCAGGTTTTGATATGCCTGTGGGGGAACGCGGAGAAGGTTTGTCAGGTGGTCAACGCCAGAGCGTCACATTGGCAAGGGCATTATTACTAGAGCCGGCTGTGCTAATACTTGACGAACCGACCAATGCAATGGATAACAGTACAGAAGAACAATTCAAATCGCGATTAGCGGCAACATTAGAAGATAAAACACTGTTACTTGTCACCCACAAGTCTTCACTATTAAGTTTAGTTGAGCGTGTCATTGTGATGGACCAGAGCCGAGTTGTTGCCGATGGACCAAGAGAGCAAATATTAACGGCATTAAAAAAAGGCCAAATCAAAGTGTCGGAAGGCTAAGTGATGTCATGGTTTAAAAAACAGATACAGGAAGACGACAGCGAGTTTATGTCAGAAGTGAGTGCAGCCACGATGGAATCAAGCCATTTAGTCGGTCATTCATTACTCTTGGTCTCGCTGCTATTCTTCATAATTGCACTTTGGTGGGCTAGTGCCACCGAATTAGATGAAGTGACTCGAGGAGATGGCAAAGTCGTGCCGTCAAGTAAAGTACAAGTCATTCAAAACTTAGAAGGTGGGATATTAGCTGAGGTCTTAATAGCAGAAGGAGATATAGTTAAAAAAGGTCAAGCCTTGTTAAAGATTGACGATACTCGTTTTTCATCGTCATTTAGAGAAACCGAGTTGAAGTATTTCGAACTATTGTCACGAACTAGCCGTTTACAAGCTGAAAGTGATGGAGAACCTTATGTTGTCTTAGCAGAAGTTTTAGATAATCGGCCAAGTTTAGCAAGTGATGAACAAGCCCTCCATCAATCTAGATTAAGAGAATTAGAGTCTGGGATTCGAGTCTTGAAAGAACAAGTTGCACAGCGTGAACAAGAGTTAATTGAACGACAATCACGGCAAAGACAATTAAGCCGGAGTTATCAGCTAAGTAATCAAGAGTTGGAGATGTCTGAGCCTTTGGTCGCGGTAGGAGTGATGTCCGAAGTTGAATTGTTGAGGTTAAAAAGAGCGACCAACGATATTCGTGGCGAGATGAATGCCAATCGATTAGCTATTCCTAGGATACAATCTTCATTAGATGAAGTAGGACAAAAGATTGCTGAACAGACGGTACGTTTTAAAACTGATGCAGCCAATCAATTATCAGAAGTCAAAGCGGAATTGGCGCGAACGAAAGAAATAATTTTCTCTTTAAAAGACCGTGTTGCCCGTACTCATGTTCGTTCACCCGTTGCAGGCACGATAAAAATACTTAAAATAAATACGGTAGGCGGCATTATTCAACCCGGAATGGATTTAGTGGAAATTGTTCCTATTGAAGACAATTTATTGATTGAAGCTAAAATTAGACCAGCGGATATTGCTTTTTTACGACCGGGTCAACAAGCCGTGATCAAGTTAACGGCATATGATTTTTCTATCTATGGTGGATTACCTGCTAAACTTGAGCGTATCAGCGCCGACACCATAGTTAATGAAAAAGATGAGAGTTTTTATTTGATTTATTTGCGGACAGAAAAAAATCATATAGAAAGTAACAAGGGCCGTTTTGATATCATTCCAGGCATGGTCGCTAGCGTTGATATATTAACGGGTAAAAAGAGCATCTTAAATTATGTACTCAAGCCGATATTTAAGGCTAAAGACCGAGCTTTACGAGAGCGATAATCGAGACAATGAAGAAACAAAGTTCAAAATGACTAAAACAGCCCTTTATGCGGTCATTGCCAATCAGTCTTTAGCACAGTCGATTCAAGACAATGTGTCAGCTGACTATGTATTGTCTATTGATCGTACAATAGAAGATATCGTTGTGAGAATGGCTGAGTCAAAACCTGACATCATTTTGTGTGATCAGCTGTTATTGGAATCGACTCAGTCTGTTGTCTTAGCTACGCTAAAAACAGCGTGTCCTACAGCTCGGATTTTAGCCATTGGTCCGAGTAGGCCGATTGAAATTCAAGTTGCAGCTCTAAAGCATGGTGCGCGTGGTTATTTTGATGTTTCTCTTCCCTTGCAGACCTTAAATGCCGCATTCGCTGGGATAATGAGAGGTGAAGTTTGGGTTGAGCGGCATGTTATTTCAGGATTAATCGATGAGTTAGTATTGATACCAGAAGTGTCTGAACAACAAAGAAAAACTGTGGAATCTTTGTCTCCTAAAGAATTAGAAGTGGCGAAGCTCGTTAGTCATGGTGCGACGAATAAAATGATCGCACATCAAATGCTGATAACGGAACGGACGGTTAAAGCCCACCTAACTGCTACATTTCAAAAAATGAATCTACCTGATCGGTTATCACTAGCAATATTTTTCCGAGATTTGCGATAGGAGTGGTTTTTTTTTAAGTTATGGTGTGTTCTAATCGTGTTTAGTGACAAGATAATTGGACTAAAAAAGCGGAGTTGGCATTGATATATCGCACATACTCGACGTGTTTGTTGATTTCTTATTTATAGGAATAACAAATTAAATCAAAAATTACTTGAAATACCTAACGGATCGAAATAATCACCAAGGATAAGCACATGAATTTGAAACCCCTAGTCGCCACATTTAGTCTTGTTTTAGCCACCTCGGCTTCTGCAATGACACTTCAAGAAGCCATTGATACTACGATAAATACTCATCCTGACGTCTTAGCAGCAGGTAGTGAACGTAATGCGGTGTCTGAGGAAGTTAATCAAGCAGAGGCGGGTTATTACCCAACTTTAGATCTTACGATAGGCACCGGCTGGGAACAATCAGATAACAATCAAACTCGGATTACAGGCCGAGGTGATAATGATAGCCTGAATCGTGATGAAGCTAGTTTACAACTTCGACAAATGTTGTTCGATGGTATGGAGACTAAAAACGAAGTTAGGCGACAAAAGGCCAGAACCAATGCGCGGTCATACACTGTTTTTGGCGAAGCTGAAAATGCGGCCTTACTAGCCACCGATGCTTATATTGAAGTGTTACGTCGAGAAAAATTAGTTGAATTGGCTGAACAGAATTACTCAGCACATGAAAAGACTAATGAGAAAATAAGGCTTAGAGGTGAGTATGGGGTTGGTCGTCGATCAGATATCGACCAGAGCCAAGGTCGTCTTGCCCTAGCCCGTCGGAATGTACTAGCCGAGGAAGCTAACCTACGCGATGCCCACATTGCCTATTTGATAATAGTGGGTGTTGAGGCCGAAAGCTTGGAAAAACCCACTTCACCACAAAGCAATATTCCTGCATCTCTGAAAGATGCAATCAGTCAAGCACTAGAAAATCATCCTACATTAAACTCTGCAAAAGCAGATTTAGTCTCCGCACATGCACAACACGACACAGCATCATCACCTTTTTACCCACGTTTTGATTTTGAATTGGGGACAACTGCCGATAATGATATTGATGGCATTCGGGGACATAACAGCGATATAACCGCAATGTTTCGAATGCGTTATAACTTACTAAATGGTGGTCGAGATATAGCCCGTAGGCAAGAAACTGCTCACTTGATTAACCAAGCAGCCGAAATACGTAATATTACTCATCGTCAGGTTGAAGAAAGTGTTCGCTTGTCTTGGAATGCACTAATAACTGTCGAGG
>JBLIIN010000145.1:0-4053 GCA_047635075.1 Methylophagaceae bacterium
AGACTACTATGTTCGAATTCTAAGAACTATGAGGACAATATGAATCAAATAAAAGTCTTATTCGTCTGCATGGGCAACATCTGTCGCTCCCCCACCGCTGAAGGCGTGTTCAATAAATTACTTCAAGATAGGCAACTAAGCGACCGGTTCTTAATCGACTCTGCTGGCACACATGCATACCATGTTGGTAACAGCCCAGATGACAGGGCGCAACAAACAGCGCAGAGCCGTGGCATTGAGTTATCTACGATACGCGCTCGTCAAGTCAACAATGAGGATTTTGCGTATTTCGATCACATCCTGGCAATGGATGCTGAAAACATGAAAAATATGAAACAAGCTTGTCCAAGCGAGTATCATCACAAACTCAAACGTTTCCTAGACTTTACACCGGAACAAAATGAGCGGGATGTTCCCGACCCTTATTACGGCGGACAAAACGGTTTTGAGCATGTCTTCGATTTGGTTGAAGCAGCTTCAAATAGTTTTCTAGACACGGTTGTCTAACTGACTATAACTCCTTCATTTTTTGAACTACTCTGCAGTTCATTCTCAATATAACTATTTATAACATGCTCATCACGGTATGATTTAAGTTTGCAATCGACTTCAAGTAATGGAATTTTACATGCTGAAAAAGCTTCAAATTAGCCCACTAATAACAACAGTTCTTTTTGGCTTATTATTCTCACTCTTGCCTCAGATATCACTCGCGTCAAACGAAACGCCCTTAATGGACCTTACAACACATTGGGTTGGCTATGCATCACTAGTGCTGTTCTTTTTTGCCTATGTACTGGTCATCGCAGAAGAAAAGATTCATATGCGGAAATCAAAACCAGTGATGGTCGCAGCGGGTTTAATTTGGGCCATGATCGCCCTGATTTATGCCCAGAACCCTGACCCTGCCTATCATCACACCGCAGAAATAATGATTAGGCATAATTTATTGGAATATGCCGAGTTATTTTTATTCCTACTGGCCGCCATGACATTCATCAACACCATGGGCGAACGAGGGATCTTTGACGCCCTGAAAAGTTGGCTAGTCAATCAAGGTTTCTCACTACGCACTATTTTCTGGTTAACCGGCTTGCTAGCTTTTTTTATATCCCCTATCGCCGACAACTTAACCACGGCTCTATTGATGGCGACAGTCGCCATGGCCGTGGGTGGCAGTAATCATAAATTTGTGGCTATCGCTTGTATTAATATCGTGGTCGCCGCAAATGCCGGCGGTGCTTTCAGCCCCTTTGGTGACATTACAACATTAATGGTCTGGCAAAAAGGACTGGTCGACTTCAGCCAATTTTTCTCCTTATTCCTTCCCTCAATTGTTAACTGGATTATCCCTGCTGTAATTATGTCAATGGCAGTCGGCACAGGTAAACCCGAAATCACCACGCAAGTAACCTCACTTAAACCCGGTGCATTTGTTATTGTTTTCTTATTCTTATTAACCATCACCATGGCGGTTTGTGCACATAACTTTTTACATATCCCTCCTGTCATCGGCATGATGACAGGCCTTGGTTTCCTTAAAATCTACGCCTACACAATCAAAATAAGACACAAACGCAAACTTACTATGATTGGTGACGGCAGCCAAACAACCATGTCAATAGAGGGTATTGATCAAAAGCGAAGCGAACCTTTTGATATTTTCCAGCAGCTTGAACGAGCCGAATGGGACACATTAATGTTTTTCTATGGCATCATATTATCTGTCGGCGGCTTGGGTACGATTGGTTACCTCACCCTCGGTTCAGAGTTAATGTATGGTGACTTAGGCGCGACAAACGCTAATATTTTAGTCGGGGTTTTATCCGCTATTATTGATAACATTCCCGTCATGTTTGCCGTCTTGTCAATGATGCCTGTCATGGATCTCGGGCAGTGGCTACTCGTCACATTGACTGCTGGTGTCGGCGGCTCCATGCTATCGGTAGGCTCTGCTGCTGGCGTTGCCGTAATGGGACAAGCAAGAGGTATTTATACTTTCTTTGCACACTTAAAATGGATTTGGGCTATCGCCTTAGGCTATGGTGCCAGTATTGCAATGCACCTTTGGCTCAATGCGCACTTATTCGATAATATCCCAATAGTTCGCTAAATTTAAAGCGCATTCTATTAGAACAATGCTAATTGAACAGGTAGAATGTTCCCATTAATTTAATCATTGAGTAAACGGTTTCATGCTATATAGCACCGATAATTTGCGTATTGCCGGCACGCAAGAAGTCTTGCCGCCAGTTCAGTTGCACCTAGAATTACCGATCAGCGATGCTGCTTCTGAAACGGTTTTTAAAGCACGCTCACACACTCAAGATATTTTGCAAGGCATCGATGACCGCTTAGTTGTTATTGTTGGACCTTGCTCGATACATGACCCTGACGCCGCTCGCGAATACGCAGCAAAACTGGCCCCTTTAATGACAGAATTAAAGGATGATTTACATATTATAATGCGTGTTTATTTTGAAAAGCCGCGTTCGGTTGTGGGCTGGAAAGGTCTAATTAATGACCCTTACTTAGACGGCAGTTTTAAGATTAATGATGGCCTGCACTTTGCTCGAAAACTATTGTTAGACCTCGCAGAAGCAGGCGTTCCTGCTGCGACTGAATATTTAGATCTTATTAGTCCGCAATATATCTCTGATCTGGTGTCCTGGGGCGCTATTGGTGCACGAACGACGGAAAGCCAGGCGCATCGAGAATTAGCCTCTGGCCTTTCCTGTCCCGTCGGATTTAAAAATGCCACAGATGGCAGCTTACAAATTGCAATTGATGCTTGCTTATCAGCATCAAAGCCACACCACTTTATGTCGCTCACACGCGAGGGTCATTCCGCAATTTTTTCGACAACAGGCAATCCCGATTGTCATGTTATTTTACGTGGTGGTAAAAAACCCAATTACGATAGTGATAGTGTACAAACAGCGGCAGAACAAATTAGCATATCAGGTCAACCTGCACGTTTCATGATCGATTGCAGCCATGCTAATAGCGGTAAAAACCATATTCAACAAGAAGCTGTCTGCGTAGATGTTGCTCAGCAAATTTCCAATGGCGAAAATCGCATTATGGGCTTAATGCTAGAAAGTAACCTCGTTGCTGGACGCCAAAACCAAACACCAGGCAAAGATCTTATCTACGGTCAAAGTATTACTGATGCTTGCATGGCTTGGGACAGTACTGAGCCACTTTTACGACAACTATCGACCGCGATTCGCACTCGCAGACAATGCACAAAAAAATCACTTCCAGCACAGTAAGAAAGCACTATTATTGATATTTAGCGCTTCGGAAAATCCCGATAATCAGCTATAATCAAAACTATAAATAAGCCACCCCCCAACACCGGCTAAACCTTATTTCTAGTTAATCTTGTAGGCTATCCTATGGCAGATTATGCCCTCATCTTAGTGAGTACCATTCTGGTCAATAACATTGTACTCGTGAAATTCTTGGGCTTATGCCCCTTTATGGGCGTCTCACGCAAGCTTGAAACAGCCATAGGAATGGGGTTGGCAACAACATTCGTTTTAACACTGTCGTCAATTACCAGCTATCTCGTCAATGAATATTTGTTAGCCCCTCTCAGCATAGAGTTTTTACGTACCATAAGTTTTATCTTTGTCATTGCTGTTGTTGTCCAATTCACCGAATTAGTCGTACACAAAACCAGCCCTATGCTTTATCAAGTGCTTGGGATATTTCTGCCACTGATAACCACCAATTGTGCCGTATTAGGTGTCGCGTTACTTAATGTGCAACAAGAAAATGGCTTTATCGAGTCAGCGCTTTATGGCTTTGGTGCAGCCATTGGTTTTTCAGCCGTGTTAATCATCTTTGCTGCTATGCGTGAACGTATTGCCGTCTCAGATGTTCCAATACCCTTTCAAGGGGCTGCTATAGGCCTCATCACGGCCGGTCTGATGTCGATGGCCTTCATGGGATTTACAGGTTTAGTCAAAGTTTAATCATGTTCACAGCTATTATTGCCATTACATTGCTGGCGCTCATTTTTGGTTTATTACTCGGCTTTGCTTC
>JBLIIN010000146.1:0-4020 GCA_047635075.1 Methylophagaceae bacterium
GTCGGTTTATCAGAATAAACAGTATGCGAATAACGCTCCGCTAAGCGATTAATTGCAGACAATGGGTCGTTTTGAGCGAAACAGGCAAATCGAAACGCACCCGCTGACGAACCAATAATATTTAGGGGTCTTGTGCGTCCAGTAAAAAAATCAGTGAAAATATACCGATCAAGCCCGGCCAGCACAAACCACTTAGGCCCTCCGGAAGCTCCCAACATATAATCAAATAAATCAGCACTAAAGCCTTCTTTTTTTATACGTGCAAGGGCATTTTTTCCCGCATAAACATCTAAAACCTGCATACTTTTCCTTTTACTCGAACGCTAGTTACTTCTTTCAATATCAGCGTCGATGGCGCAAACCCTATCAGTTAGGCCGTTTACAATAACGTGATGATTGCTTTCTCTGAGTTCTTTAGCCGTTAAGACCGCTGCTAAGTTTACCAACTTGTAGAATAGATGCATCTAAATCAAATACCTCTAATGCATTAGGCATGCTTAAGTCTAATCAAAAAAATGTCTCTAACTGTGTCTTAATCATAATAAACACCCTCGAATGATGCAATTTCAATCAAGCTTTCAGCTATCGAGTGTTTTACAACCAACAGTAATTTCTTTATATATATCAGCTTATTAACCGACATATAAACAGTACTCTACAGAGTTATCCACAGGAATAGTGGATAAACCTAACTTGACATCATTACGGCTGACTGTTTTGCTATCATACCTATAAAATGGAATTCAATATTGCCCTATGCTTAAGAACAAATTTCGGAAAAAACACAAACAAACCTTATTAACTCGTTTTAAAAGTAAGGTTTAATATGGGATTGTTTAGTCGCCTAGTAGATGCCAATTCACTGCCATCTCATAAAAAATCCATAGACATCTATAGCCCGATATCAGGCACAGTGCTAGCATTGGACAAAGTGCCCCATGCACTTTTTACGGCACGAATTTTTGGCGAAGGCATCGCCATCAAACCATCCGGTTACCAAGTATTAGCACCTTTCGCAGGCACTATGGAGAATTTCCCGGAACTGGCGAATCAATTAAGAATCAAATCTCAAAATGGCTTACAGCTACAAATTCAGCTAGGTATTGATTCTCATCTTATGATGGGGGAAGGATTTAAGAGGATCGTCAAACAAGGTGAAAACTTTGAGCAAGGACAACTGCTTGCAGAATTCTCACTGATCAAGATGAAAAAACAACTCTCCAGTATTTTATGCCCTATCACCTTAATCAATAGCAACAAGATAAAAGGCCTGCAAGCGCACTATTTTCAAGTTATCGCTGGGGAAGATATAATAATGACGGTTTACATATAATTTAGACATAGTTACAGACTAGTTAATAAGCTGACTTTCAACATACTTTTAATCAAATCGATCAGGTAGCGAAGTATTGCAGTTGAATGTCAATATCCGATACATATTTGCGAAATGGTCTGCAATGTTATGAATATTGAGTTTAGGGCATTTCGAGGCATAAAAGCATAGCTATCAACCTTTACCTATATGACCCTTTATCGTTATAGTCACACTATTATCATTCCGATTAACTCAATAGGACACCATGACTACCCTGTACGGCATTAAAAACTGCGACACCATCAAAAAGGCACGCGTTTGGTTATCAGCAAACAACATTGATTATATCTTCCATGATTACAGACAAGACGGACTGGACATCCAATGGCTAGAACAAGCGGAACAAGCCTTGGGCTGGGAGTTAATGCTGAATAAACGCGGCACTACTTTTCGTCAGTTGAGTGAAGAGCAAAAACAAGGGGTTGATAGAGCCGCAGCTATGGAGCTAATGCTTGAATACCCAGCGATGATCAAGCGCCCCATACTTATCCAAAACGAGACGTATTTTATTGGTTTTAAAGAACAACAATACACAGAGGTTTTCTCATGAGTCGCACACTTGATTTGACTAAAGATTTGCTTAACAGAAAATCGGTTACCCCTGAAGATGCGGGTTGTCAGGAATTGATGGCGAATATTCTTAAACCTTTAGGGTTTTTAATTGAAGACCTAACCTTTGCAGATACTAAAAACATTTGGGCTCGAAGAGGGTCAGATGGACCCGTGTTTTGTTTTGCTGGACATACAGATGTTGTGCCATCAGGTCCAGAACAGAATTGGCAAACACCGCCCTTTGAAGCTACCGAAAAAGATGGCTATATACATGGCCGTGGTGCAGCAGATATGAAAGGTAGTTTGGCAGCCATGTTAGTGGCCACAGAAAACTTTGTTAAAGCCAATCCACAACATAAAGGCTCAATTGCCTTTTTAATCACTAGTGATGAGGAAGGACCTTTTATTAATGGCACCACTAAGGTCATTGATACCCTAGAGGCCCGCAACGAAAAAATCACTTGGTGTTTAGTAGGCGAACCATCAAGCACCAATGAAGTGGGGGATATCGTCAAAAATGGACGTAGAGGCTCACTAACGGGTGATTTACTTGTCAAAGGCATCCAAGGTCATGTTGCCTACCCTCACTTAGCCAGAAACCCGATTCACGAGTCAACCCTAGCCCTCGCAGAATTGGCCAACACTCATTGGGATGAGGGCAATGATTCATTCCCCGCGACTAGTTTTCAAATCTCTAATATCAATGGTGGTACGGGTGCTGGAAATGTTATACCGGGTGAATTAAACATCTGTTTTAACTTTAGATTTTCGACTGAAGTGACTGATCAGCAATTAATAACAAGAGTGAATCAAGTGTTAGATGCTCATAAGTTGGATTACGAGATTGGTTGGACCTTTAATGGCCAACCTTTCTTAACTGACTCTGGTAAGCTAGTTGAAGCAACGCAACAAGCCATTAAACATTGCACAGGCCGCGAAACCGTGTTGTCCACAGCGGGGGGCACGTCTGATGGGCGTTTCATTGCGCCAACTGGAGCCCAAGTCATTGAGCTTGGACCTGTTAATGCCACTATCCACAAAATTAATGAATGCGTGAAAATGGATGATCTGGATACACTCGCTGAGATTTATCAAGACATCTTGCAACGGTTGTTAGCGTGATAACCCACGCACACACCTTAGGTAAAGATGAAAATCTATTAGTCGAATGCCAAAATGGCTTTCGACTTTTACCTGAAGTGTGTGGTGCATTTAAACAGATGCAAACGGCGGCGGCCAAAGATAATGTAGACATGCAAATTGTCAGCAGTTACAGAGGATTCGACCGCCAATTGCAGATTTGGCAAAACAAGTGGTCTGGCAAAGCGACGTTATTAGACGCGAATGAAAATATCTTAGATGTTGCGGTCATGTCAGATCAACAGAAAATATACGCCATACTCACATGGTCTGCCCTGCCAGGAGCCAGTCGTCATCATTGGGGCACTGACTTAGACGTGTATGACAAAAAAACTGTAGAACAAAGCCAGCATGACTTTCAGTTGGTTTGCAGCGAATACGAACACGGCCCCTGCACAAAACTCAATGGCTGGCTAAACGAACACGCCAATCAGTTTGGCTTCAATAGGCCCTATGCTGAATATAATGGCGGCATCGCTCGGGAGCCTTGGCACCTAAGTTTTCAGTCGAGTGCTGAAAAAATGCTGATTCATATGGATGAAAATATGTTGCTGGCTAATCTTAAAAAGTCGGATATTCTAGGACTTGATAGCATCATCACCAACATGCCTGACATTTATCAGCGTTTTGTTTTAAACAGAGGATTATTATGAGTATTTGGATAGTGGTGGTGATTATCACCTTAGCCTTAGGCCTGATTATCGGCAACATATTATTGTTACAACAAAGCGCGAATCAAAAAATGCCTAAGGTTAATAAAGATAATAATGCGTCATATGACCGTTTTGAAGACAAAGATGATTAACCTCTCCTATACCGTTAACCTTTAAGAGCTTGTTGAATGAGAATTTTGCTACTGGCTAACAAAGACATCGCGAGTAATTTAGCCCTGAACACACTATTTCAATCAATGCCAGAGACACACCAATTCCGAGTCTTACTGTCATCAGCTG
>JBLIIN010000147.1:0-3938 GCA_047635075.1 Methylophagaceae bacterium
GATAGTTCATGAAGAGTGCAGGGGCTCTGAGACGGGGCGAATGGTTTTATTATATCGATAATGTAACGGACTCATGGGGGTTTTGCCATAACTTGATTTGACTTAGGGCGTTATATTATCGAGAATTAATCTTTTTTGAATTTCATTAATTTATTTGGAGGCGTGAGTGCCACTGATAGAAATCAGGGACCTGCATTTTTACCGCGGGGATAGGGCGATATTTGAAGGGGTAAATATTGATATTTACCGCGGCAAAGTCACGGCTATCATGGGTCCCAGTGGTACGGGTAAGACAACATTGCTCAAGCTCATTGGTGGGCAGCTGATACCTGACCAAGGCACAATTAAAGTTGATGGCCAAGACATCCATAAACTATCGCATGCGCAGTTATACGAATTACGCAAGCGAATGGGCATGTTGTTTCAAAGTGGTGCCTTGTTAACAGACATCACTGTTTTTGACAATGTGGCGTTTCCGATACGTGAGCATACTAATTTGCCTGAGTCGATGATTCGTGACCTCGTACTCATGAAGTTACAAGCGGTAGGGTTGCGTAATGCGAAGGATTTGATGCCGGCCGAGTTGTCGGGCGGTATGGCTAGACGTGTTGCCTTAGCAAGAGCGATGTCATTAGACCCGATGATGATTATGTTTGATGAGCCTTTTACTGGACAGGATCCTATTTCGATGGGTACCTTGGTGAATTTGATCAAGCGAATTAACCAGTCAATGGGATTGACCAGTATCGTGGTGTCACATGATCTTGAAGAAACGATGGCGATTGCTGATGACATTTATTTACTGTCAGAAGGCCGTGTGATTGAGCGTGGTACGCCGGAGACCTTGCAAAATTCTTCTTCTGAATGGGTGACGCAGTTTATGGAAGGGTTGCCAGACGGACCAGTCTCTTTTCACTATCCGGGTGTCGGATTTGAAAATGACTTGTTGAATTTAAAGGCTAAATAGTAATGGGTACAATTCAACGATTAGGCCAGTGGGCTATTGGTAGCAGTGAACGATTAGGCCGTGCTTCTTTGTTTTTAATGGCAATACTGGCAGGGGTGCCGAGTACCTTATTTCGTTTTTCTTTGGTGATTCAACAGCTATATTCTGTGGGTGTTCTGTCAATATTCCTTATCTTAATTTCAGGTCTATTCGTTGGCATGGTCCTTAGTTTGCAGGGATACAATACCCTCGTTGGTTTTGGTGCTGAGCAATCATTGGGTGTGCTAGTCTCTCTTTCCTTAGTCCGTGAGCTCGGGCCTGTTGTCAGTGCATTATTGTTTGCTGGCCGGGCGGGTTCTGCTTTGACAGCAGAAATTGGCTTGATGAAGAGTACGGAGCAGTTATCTGGTATGGAAATGATGGCTGTCGACCCGATTCGCCGAGTGATCACCCCACGTTTTTTAGCGGGTTTTATTTCGCTACCACTACTGGCGGGCATTTTTAGTGCAGTGGGTATTTTAGGGGCCTACCTGGTGGGACATGGTTTGCTTGGTGTTGATGATGGTGCTTTTTGGGCCCAGATGCAGGCTAAGACCGATTTGTATAATGATATTATGAATGGTGCACTCAAAAGCATCGTATTTGGTTTTGTAGTGACATGGATTGCGTTGTTTGAGGGCTATGATGCGATTCCGACTTCGGAAGGTGTGGGCCGTGCGACAACGCGGACAGTGGTTCATTCTGCTTTTGCTATTTTAGGTTTGGATTTTCTGTTAACAGTGCTGATGTTTGGAGATGTATAGATGAGGCAAAAAAAGAGTACGGAAGTCACGGTTGGGTTGTTTGTTATCCTGGGCTTTGCGGCATTGTTTTTTCTTGCAATGAAGGTAAGTAATTTAACTTCTTTTAATGATCAAGAAGGGTATCAAGTCACAGCAGAGTTTGGTAATGTCGGTGGCTTAAAAGCTCGGTCTCCCGTGACCTTAGCAGGAGTTCGGGTTGGGCGTGTTGAGAGCATCACCCTGGATGCTGTAACCTACAATGCCAATGTAGTGCTAAATTTATATTCAGGCTTTGATACTTTGCCAACGGATACCGCAGCGAGTATTTATACTGCTGGATTATTAGGTGAGCAATATATCGGTCTTGAAGCGGGTGCGGAAGAAGAATTTTTGAGAGATGGCGATGTCATAGAGTTAACCCAATCGGCATTTGTTTTGGAACAGATACTAGGTCAGTTCCTGTTCAATAAAGCAGAGGGAGATGAATAATGTTTAATCTGAGTATTCAACCAGTTTGGAGCACAGTACTAACGGCATTGATGGTAACCGTGTTGTTAAGTCCGGCAATAGTAATCGCTGAAGAAGCCTCTGAGCCCCAAGCTCTGGTTAAGGATGCTTCAGATAGAATGGTGCAAGCCCTAAAAGATAATAAAGATAAAATTGAACAAGATCCAAGCTTTGTTTACGGCCTTGTGGATGCTATTTTAATCCCTAATTTTGACTTTGCTAAGATGTCTAAATTGGCGCTTGGCAAAAACTGGCGCAAAGCGAATGCGCAACAGCGCGAACGTTTTATTGGTGAGTTTCGTTTATTGTTAGTAAGAACTTATTCAACTGCAATGTTGGAATATAGTGATGAAGAGATTGTTTTTTTACCTTTTCGAGATGATCTCGCCAAGAAAAGAGTCAAAGTGAGAATGGAAGTGTTACAAACCGGTGGTCCTTCGATTCCGATGGGTTTATCAATGTATTTAAACAAAGACAATGCTTGGAAAGTTTATGATGTCAAAATTGATGGCATTAGTTTAGTAACCAATTATCGTTCCTCTTTTGCTGCTGAAATACGTCAAGGTGGTATGGAAAAACTGATTGATGATTTAGCGTCACGTAATGAAAAAGTGAAGGCATGAGCGAAGCGATAGCCATTAATTTAGATAAGTCATCAGAGAGGGTGCTGGTCAGTGGTGAGTTAACTTTTTCAACGGTTAATAGTGTGTTGGAAGAGATTCAATCATTGGTGATTTCTCTACCGATATTACAGGTTGATTTGTCTGATGTGACTCGCAGTGATAGTGCCGGTTTAGCTTTATTAGTGCATTGGATGCGAGCAGCAAAACAAGCAAAAAAACAGTTGGCTTTCCACCATATTCCTGCCCAAGTGTTGGCAATTGCCTCAGCAAGTGGTTTAGACGAATTATTGCCTTTACCAAATAATTGAAAAGAAGAGAAAAATGATGGAAGCGTCAGACATTAAAAAATTAATCGAAGTGGGACTACCAGATGCCAAAGTTGAGGTGTTAGGTAGCGATGGGCAGCATTTCGAAGCCTTTGTTGAAAGTCCTTCATTCAAAGGAAAGGGCCTAGTTGCTCAACATAAAATGGTTTATGCGACCCTGGGAACAAGTTTTGAGAGTGCACTGCATGCCCTTGCCTTGAAGACCTCTGCGCCTAGTCAATAAATACTAAAATAGTATTGAATAGCACAAACATCGAGATTAAATGGACAAATTAATTATCACTGGTGGTCCCAATTTGACCGGGGAAATCCGGATGTCTGGCGCCAAAAATGCGGCATTACCCATTCTAATGGGCTCCTTATTGTCAGACTCACCTGTTCGCGTGGGCAACGTCCCTCATCTGCATGATATTACCACGACACTAGAATTGTTAGGTCGTATGGGAGTGACGTTGACAGTAGACGAACGGTCAGGCGTGGTGATCGATCCGACAACCTTAACGGATACCGAAGCGGCTTATGATCTAGTGAAAACAATGCGGGCTTCCATTTTGGTATTAGGCCCTCTGCTGGCTAAGTTTGGTAAAGCAGATGTGTCTTTACCCGGAGGGTGTGCAATTGGTTCGCGACCAGTTGATTTGCATTTAAGAGGCCTAGAGAAAATGGGTGCTGAAATCAAAGTTGAAAACGGGTACATACGTGCGACAGATGGCGGTGGGCTCAAAGGCGCTCATCTATTGATGGATCAAGTGAC
>JBLIIN010000148.1:0-3927 GCA_047635075.1 Methylophagaceae bacterium
CAATTCTGAACCAATTACAGTTTGAAGCCCATGGCTCAGGTATCGTGATGGCCGTCATTAATAACCGCTATGCAAAAACCATAATTTCGACTTATGGAGGCCATCTCGTGTCTTATTGTCCGAAAGGTGAAGTTGAAGATGTCCTTTTCTTAAGCGAAAGTGAGGTGCTAGGCGGGGGTAAAGCGATCCGAGGTGGTACGCCTATCTGCTGGCCGTGGTTTGCTATGGATAAATCGGGGTTTGGCCGACCGCCGCATGGCTTCGCCCGTAATGTGCAATGGGAAGTGTTAAAGACCAGTACAGCTGATGATGGTAGTACGGCAATTCAATTAGGGCTGAACCATACTGAGGGAAGCCTAGCGGTCTGGCCGCATCCATTTCAGTTAGTATTAGAAGTGGTCGTTGGTAAAGTTTTAACGATGAACTTAACAACAACAAATGTGGGGCAAAAGGCAATGAGTATTAGCCAAGCGTTACATACTTATTTTAATGTTAGCGATATTGAAGGTGTGAGTGTCCACGGGCTTAATGGTGTCAGCTATCAAGATAAGCTAACGAATTTTTCAATATCAAAACAACAAGGTGATATTAAAATTCAAGGTGAAATTGATAGGATCTATCTAGATGTGCCCGAGACGGTCAGGCTAAAAGACACAGGATATGGCCGAGATATTTTAATAACGGGACAAGGCAATAAAACGACGGTTGTCTGGAATCCTGGGCCAGAAACAATTAAATCGCTATCTGATTTAGATAATACTGCCTGTCAGGGATTTATTTGTATTGAAACAGCTAATGCAGCAGATGATATTGTTCTCTTGGGAGAAGGTGAATGTCACACTATCACGGCTATCTATCAAGTTGAAAAAACCAGTCTCGTTTAACGGATCGCTCGCCAGTCTTGGCGTAATTGTTGTCGGTTAATATAAAGCCACTGAATAGCGATAATGGGGATGGAGGATAATATTTTACCATCGAGTAGCAATTGATAAGCATCATCAAACTTCATTGCTGTTACTGCAATGTCCTCATTCTCTGTCTCTAAACCATGTACACCGCCCACATCACGCGCATCGACTTTGCCACAAAAAAGAGTTAACAATTCCGATGTGCCACCAGGTGAAGTGAAAAACTCATTAATTGTAATTAGCTTTTCAATATAACAGTTAGCTTCCTCAAGCGATTCACGGTGAGCAACGGCTTCTGCGGTCTCACCTTCCTCGATAGCGCCAGCAACAATTTCTATGAGCCAAGCTTGTTCAGCAGGAAGATGAATGGCACCGATGCGAAATTGTTCTATCATAACCACTTCGTCACGGTCAGGATCATAAAGTAGAACAGCAACACAATTGCCTCGCTGAAAAACTTCTCGGGTCATTGTTTGACTCCAGCCACCTTCATACAACGTGTGTTTTAGTTCAAACTTTTTAACAGTAAAAAAACCTTGAAAAGGGGTGGTTTCACTCAGGATTTCAAATTTTTTGTCAGTCATTATTTTACCTGTAGGGGAAACGTATTTAGTCTGAAATTAGCACTTCACTTACAGTATCAGTAAAAGCGAGGTCGGTGTCTATACCTGACAAACGTCTCAGAACAGCGGTAAAGACAGCGCCATTCTTCTCTGTGTGTTGAAGTTTGACAGGTAAATAACCCAGTTTGGGCGCGCACCATAAGGTGGTTTCACGATGCTTAGAGCTATTACGTTCGCGAGTCAGCTTGATTGTGTCAATGTAACCTAATGGCGTTGAGACGACTTCGTGACTTATTTCAGTAATTTTATATTGTTTTATTTTGCCACCGTCTGCGATACGATAATTGAACTGATGTTGTTCTTTAGCCAAATCCGACATTAAAGCAAGTTGATAAACCAGTTTATCTAGTGTGCCCTGTTCTAAATCAAGAGACCAAGGCTGCTTTTTATCATCGATACTCAATTGCTGCGTAACCCAATCAAATTCAAGTGCCATGTATTTATCTTTTTTACCACCCGTGCGAGTATAGCGGTATTCCTGAGGTACGATGTTATCGCTACTTCCTTTCCACAAGCTGGTTTCGACTATTTTTTCGGGTTTAAAAAAAGCAAAAACCCCTTTAGCTTGCGTTTCTGATTTAAATAGGCGACTGCCATTAGCTTGTGAAACTAAACTGCGCTTCAATTCACCGGCTTGAATACCATTGAGCTGAATAAGGTAGTTAGCCGAAAAATCAGGTAATTCTTGTGCAAATAATGCTGAAGAGACTAAAAAGGTAAAACATGAAATAAGGTATCTGGTCATAAGTTGATAGCGATTAAAAAGCCCAATCCTTGATTATCTTCTTGATGGCATTAGGATATAACTGATGCTCTTGAACCAAAACCCGTTGAGCTAATGTAATCGCATCGTCATCTTTCAATACGAGCACTTTGGCTTGTAACACGACAGGGCCACCATCAAGTTCAGAGGTCACAAAGTGTACCGTTGCACCATGTTCCGCTTCCCCAGCATCAATGGCCCTCTGATGGGTGTTGAGGCCTTTATACTTGGGGAGTAACGACGGGTGAATATTGAGCAATCGGCCAGCAAACTGGGCAACAAAATTGACGGTTAATATGCGCATAAAGCCCGCCAATATAACCAAGTCAGGTTTGAAGCGGTCAATGGTGTCGGCTAACACACGGTCAAATGTTGCACGATCATCAAACGCTGTGTGATCTACAACATTAATATTAATGCCTTCCGCCGCCGCAACCAGTAGGCCAGGGGCATCAGGTCTATTACTAATGACCGCGACAATATCAGCATTTAGCCGGTTTGCTGTAATGGCATCCATAATCGATACCATATTACTACCACGGCCGGAAATGAGAATAACTAACTTGGCGCGTTCGGTGGTTGCGGTCATGATTATTGAATAATGACTTTAGGAGCGCGATTGTCTGAGCTAACGATGTGGCCTATTCGAGTTGCTGTTTCGCCAGACTCTGTTAACAACGAGATTGTTTGCTCAACATCAGATTCAGCAACGCAAACTACCATGCCAATACCATTATTAAAGGTTCGATACATCTCTTCATCTATAATATTGCCTTGGTCTTGTAACCAGTCAAAAATAACAGGTCGCTGCCAACTTTCAGCATCAATGACGGCGTCAACACTTTCTGGTAAGACTCTGGGAATATTTTCTAATAAACCACCACCAGTGATGTGAGACAGAGCATGGATGTTGACTTTTTCATGTAACGATAAGAGTGATTTCACATAGATACGAGTAGGGGCCATTAGCAGCTCACCCAAAGTCCTGTCCCCGAGAAGCATAGATAAAGGTTGTCTACTGCGTTCTAAAACCTTTCGAATTAGCGAGTAACCATTGGAGTGTGGGCCAGAAGAAGCCAAACCAATAAGAACATCGCCTGTTTGGACTTGACTACCATCAATAACTTTGTCTTTTTCAACAACACCAACACAAAAGCCAGCCAAATCATAATCACCTTCTTGATACATACTTGGCATTTCGGCAGTTTCTCCCCCTACCAAGGCTGCTCCGGAGAGCAGGCAGCCGTCAGCTATACCTGAGACAACAGAAGTGGCCACATCAATATCAAGCTTGCTAGTGGCGTAATAATCTAAAAAGAAAAGAGGTTCAGCCCCTAAGACAATAATGTCGTTGACACACATAGCGACTAAATCAATTCCGATGGTGTCATGGATACCGGATTCTATGGCTAATCGGAGTTTTGTTCCGACACCATCAGTACCTGAGACCAAAATAGGGTTCTTGTAACGATCGACAGGCAATTCAAATAAGCCGCCGAAGCCGCCGAGCCCTGCCATAACCCCAGGGCGATGCGTCTTGGCGGCAAAGGGCTTAATACGGTCCACTAAGGTATTACCGGCCTCAATATCAACACCCGCATCACGGTAGCTAAGGGATGTAGAGTCTGAGTCG
>JBLIIN010000149.1:0-3925 GCA_047635075.1 Methylophagaceae bacterium
TTGAAGATGTCACTCTAGACAATAGTAATGAAACCAACGCACGACACGATTTAGACGTCAATGGCATTATTGAACGATTGGATAAAGATATCCCAGAAGATTGTAGGAAATCTCCGCTGGTACGGACACTGCGCTCTGCATTGTGGCGCTATAGTGCTACTGATAATGTACAAAACATGTCTGATGCAATAGAGAGTAATCTCGAAGCCATTGCTATAAAGCAGGACTCAGAAAACTCGATGATTCGTTACGTGATCTGGGCTATTCCCTCTATCGGATTTATCGGCACAGTTCGAGGTATTGGCCAAGCATTATCTCAGGCTGATAGAGCATTAGCGGGTGATATTTCAGGCATGACCGATAGTCTAGGTGTCGCCTTTAATTCTACCTTGATAGCCCTGCTTATCAGTATATTCTTGATGTTCCTATTCCATCAGTTGCAGCGTATACAGGATAGTCAGATAGTGGATACTCAAGACTATTGTGACAAATACTTGTTGCGCCGTATTAGGTAAGTTGGTTTGGCTCACAAACCACGTCGAACTGAAGTGTCCAGTCTCGCTTTTTTGGATATTATGTCTTGTGGACTTGGGGCCGTTATTCTGGTGTTTATGCTGGTCAAGCAGAATGTGGCTGATGCCCCAGCAGAAATAGATAGCCTGAAAAAAGACATCAGCACACTTGAGCAGGCAAGAGATGAATCACAACAGCGTTTAGATGAAATAAGGCTGTCTCTCGCAAAAGAAAATATTGATGTCACGACATTGCGTGCAAAGCTAGCTAAAAAACGCGCTGAAAAGTATGAGAAAAATACCGTTTTGGCCAAGACCTCATCGACGCTTGAGACCTTAAAAGAAAACATTACTAAAATAAAGGTACCCAAAAAAGAGGACCTCATTGAGTCCAGTCAAATTAACGAAGAGGAATACTTGTTAGGCCTTAAAATTGAGGGTCGTAAGATTGTTATCTTAGTTGATACGAGCGCATCGATGACTAATGAAAAGCTGATCGATATCATCACAACAAAAAGCAGTTCGAATAAGACCAAAATCAATGCACCCAAGTGGTTAAGAACCCAACGCGTACTTCAATGGATGTTGGCAAGGTTGCCAAAAACCAGTGATATCATCGTGGTTAGGTTCAACGATGATGCTAAGCAATTGGGAGGAAAGGGTTGGATGGAGGCCAATAATGTCAGTATAAAATCTATCCTTAACGAAGCAAGTGCAATGGTGCCACAAGGCCCAACTAACCTTCAAAAAGGCCTGAATGCCATAAAAAAATTCTCACCAACGAATTTGTATGTCATCACCGATGGCTTACCAACTCAGGGTGAGTCGAGGTTTACCAGTTTAAATCCATTCTCGAGTTGCAGTTCGCTAACAGGAGTAGGCAAAACGATATCCGGTGAATGCCGTAAACGACTATTCCGCCAAACTATTATCGAAAGTGGCAGGCTAAACGCTCAAGTTGATGTCGTATTATTGCCAATCGAAGGCGACCCAGAAGCCGCTTACGAATACTGGGCATGGACATCATCTCAAGGAGGCATCATGCTCAGTCCGGCAAATAATTGGCCATGAAAGCACGCAATAGACAACTTGAGATATTTAGCCTGTCCTTTTTAGATGTGATTTCCTGCGGTTTTGGCGCTGTTGTTATGCTTATCTTGATCTCTAAGACTGATATTGACGTCTCCGTTACCAATGCAGAAGACGTTAGTGCTTTGTTATCATCCCTTCTCTCACTGCAAAACTCAGTGGGCAACATTGAACAAGAGTTGCGTGACGACCTAGCCAGCCTCGAAGAATTGTCAGGCCAAAAATCTGCTATCCGTTCTGCCTCAAAAGCTCTTCAAAGTGAACTCGCTAAGCTTGCAAACAACAATATTGCCATGGCTAAGCGCATTGAAGGATTGAGTCTAGTAGAAGAAAAGCTTAAACAAGCCTCACTGACTAAACCAAGAAACCCCACCGACAAACGTGATGTTGAAGTAGGCGGCATACCCGTTGATAGTGATTATGTCGTCTTTGTCGTCGACACATCAGGCAGTATGAAGAACATCTGGAGAAGCGTCACTGGAGAAATAGTCAACGTGCTGAACATTCATCCTGAAGTGAAAGGGTTCCAGATTTTAAATGACATGGGAAAATCACTCATTTCAAGCTATGAAGGCAAATGGATCCCCGACACGCCGACCCGCCGAAAAGCAGTGATTTCCATGTTGGGAAAATGGAATGCCATTTCTAATTCTAGTCCTGTAGAAGGTTTAACAGTGGCATTGAGAAGGTATGCAAAACCAAATATTACCACGTCCATTTATGTGTTTGGTGACGAATACTCAGGCAACGAATATGATGACGTCATTGAACATGTGACAACCAAAAATAAAGCCTTGGGCACCGATAGGCAACTTGCGAAAATTCATGCCGTTGGTTTTATATCTTCGGGTTCGACTGACAGATTTAGTGTGCTGATGCGTGAAATGACAAGGCAAAATCAAGGGACGTTTATTGCCTTACCCAGATAGTTCAATAAAATAAACCCATCACTTTTTAGTACAAAGGATAGAGGCAAAGAGCTGACTGATCATCAACGGTTCACATTAGAAGCAGATATTAACGTGTACTTTCTTGACCCACGAAGCCCTTCGCAGCCTGGCTTCAATGAGAATACGAATGGTTTATTAAAGCAAATTTTCCCAAAAGGAGCTAATTTATCAGTACACTCACATGCAAAGCTTAATGCCGTCGCATGTCTGTTAAATTTACGCCCACGTGAGACGCTAGAATTTTTACACCGGCAGAGCAATTCAATGCATGTGTTGCGTCGACCGGTTGAAGTCAGCGCTCATAGTTGGCACTAATTATTAACCTACTTTCGATCCGAAGTAGACAATCACATATACTATCCCAATTTACAAACTATGAGGCACCCTAATGACCAAAATTGATGACAAGATAGACGTGTTAATCGCTAAACATCCTAATTTATCAAAACTTGACGCAATTAAACTCGTCGCTGATAAAAATGAACGCAAAAAGAAAAAGCGTGTGGAAAAAACCGATAGAAGTAAGGCCAAAATGCTTAAAAACGAGGAAAACCGTCCTTAATGGAATGAAGTTGGCTCTAAAGCACATAACAAGCATTCTAGTATGTTGGGGTCGCCTAGCTCACTCAGTTACGAATAACCGAATTAATTTTTTACCATCACGAAAGTGATGATGAACAGTTTATTCTAATAATTTTGAGCCAACAATAAGAATTACTGATACCTATCATTACTTGATTGGTTCAGCTTCGGTGCTCGATATTACTCTGTCTTCTTACCAGCCAAAGCGAACATAGACACCACAATTTCCGCCCGTACTTTTATTTTAAATTACACAGAACTAAACCCTATCTTTAGTGACTATTAATATGTGCTTTATATTTTTGTGAGCTACAAAATAAAGTATATATTTTTTAATTAATTTAAGGGCTAAAAATGAATCGTAAGTTACTATCTCTCGTCGTTGGTTCCGTATTGGCACTGTCATCATCTCTAGCAGTTGCAGGAAAAGATATTGTTGATACAGCCATTTCAGCTGGCAATTTCACCACTCTAGTCACCGCTATTAAAGCGGCAGGATTAGTAGAAACATTAAAAGGCAAAGGTCCCTTTACCGTTTTTGCACCAACCGATGCCGCTTTCGCTAAAGTGCCAAAAGCAGATTTAGAGGCTTTATTAAAAGATAAAGAAAAGCTAACAGCGGTGTTAACTTATCATGTTGTTGCTGCTAAAGTACTAGCAGAAGATGTAAAAGCAGGCGATGCAACTACTGTTAATGGTAAATCGCTTAAAATAACTACCAGCCATGGCGTAATGGTGAATGATGCGATGGTAACAGTTACGGACATTGAAGCGACTAACGGCGTTATTCAT
>JBLIIN010000150.1:0-3750 GCA_047635075.1 Methylophagaceae bacterium
CTTAGGAAAACAAATGCTGGATATCGTTTTACGCGTCTATGGTGAAGAATTTGATGTTAGTCTGTTTCTAAGCCATTATTCAGATTTGAATGTCTCTGATTCGTTCAAAAAGGGAGAACATGACATGGTTGGTAACCCAAGCGATTTCTCTGGCTTTGATGTAATTGTTGCAGAAGATCAGACCAAGGAAGTGTGTCTACAAAAAATAAAGCAGTTTCTAGAATCACATCAACAGGCCCTTAGCTTTTTGAAAGTCAATACGATAAATTGTGTTCTGGACATTGATGCGACGGTGAAGGCCGCTGATGAGATGCCAACATCACTAAATCTATCACCGGGACTACTAGGTGATTTACATCGACTTAATATTGCAATTGAATACTCTGCTTATCCCTATATCGACGGCGTTTGATGTTTTTCGAGCTAGGCCATTAGGTGGTTAATTTATTCAAATAGTTTCATCATCATGATGACTCGCAATTAGTCTCTTATTGAACTTATTTTTTTCAGTGGTATTTTGAGTCTGCAGTGATTGGCTTGATAACTGCAGTGAAACAGTGACGAATCTGGACAGTTATGTCTGTATTATGCACCAAGAAAAATTGTTCATCCCATAAAACAAGCTGAGGACGAGATATGTCAACAATAACATCACGGAAAAATGCCATAACAGAAATCACTAATCGCGCACCAAAGCTGTGCGGCATGCCCAAGCCTTTGAACAAAATTTGGGCAACGGATGTGTTTGGTCTGGCGGCTATGGAAGAAGCATTATCAAAAAGTGCTTTCAAGTCCATGAAGAAAACGGTTCAAACTGGGGCAACTTTAGATCACGCTACTGCCGATATAGTGGCCGCAGCAATGAAAGATTGGGCCCAGACAAAAGGGGCTAAGTTCTTTTCGCATATCTTTTACCCGATGACGAATGTCACCGCAGAAAAGCACGATGGTTTTATTATTACAAATGCCGACGGCGCAGCGATAACAGAGTTTACCGGAAGCTTGTTGATTAAAGGTGAGCCTGATGGTTCTTCTTTCCCGAATGGCAGCTTGCGAATGACTAATGCGGCTAGGGGTTACACCGCTTGGGATCCCACTAGTCCAGCGTATATTATGCATACGGATAATGGCGCCACTTTGATGATTCCGAGTGTGTTTATGTCATGGACGGGCGAAGCACTGGACAAAAAAATTCCATTATTACGCTCCAATACCGCCATGGACAAAGCCGCCAATAAAGTCTTAGCGTTAATGGGCGAAACCGACATTGCCACGCTTAATTCTAGTTGTGGTGCAGAACAAGAATACTTTTTGGTTGATGAACACTTTGCCAATAGTCGTCCTGATTTATTATTAGCGGGACGGACTTTATTTGGCGCTGCGCCAGCAAAAGGTCAGCAATTTGATGACCATTATTTTGGTGCTATTCCTGCAAGGGTTCAGGTGTTTATGCAGGACTTTGAAGATAGATTATATCGTTTAGGTATTCCTGCAAAAACCCACCATAATGAAGTTGCGCCGGGACAATTTGAACTCGCACCCTACTTTGAGGCGGCCAATGTTGCAGCCGATCATCAGCAATTGTTGATGACGTTACTGACAATGACCGCCAAAGAACATGGTTTTGTGTGTTTATTACATGAAAAACCTTTTGCAGGAGTCAACGGATCGGGTAAACATGTAAATTGGTCTGTGGGCAATTCAACACAAGGTAATTTACTTGACCCGGGGAACACACCTCACGAAAACCTTAACTTTTTACTGTTCTGTGGTGCGGTTATTCGGGGTGTACATCTGTATGGGCCACTACTACGTGCCGTTATTGCCTCAGCAGCCAATGACCATCGCCTGGGCGCTAATGAAGCACCACCAGCCATTTTGTCGGTCTACCTAGGTAGTCAGTTAGAAGGTGTGTTTGAGGATATTAAGGCAGGTAAACTGTTAGAGAAAGCCCAAGGCGGTCAGATGGATCTTGGTTTGTCGCAGATCCTCAAATTCGACCGTGATCCTGGTGATCGTAACCGTACTTCTCCTTTCGCTTTTACAGGCAACCGTTTTGAATTCAGAGCTGTGGGCTCTTCACAGTCTGTATCCGGTCCGCTAGTTGCTATGAATACAATGTTAGCGGATTCCTTAAATTGGATTGCTGCCAAGCTTGAAATTGCTTTGAATGATGGCATGGATCAAACAGCGGCGGTCATTGTCGTCTTGCAAGAATTAATGGAATTGCATGGCAATGTTGTTTTTGGCGGAGATGGCTATTCTGCTGAGTGGCATAAAATGGCAGTCGAAGAGCGTGGTTTGAAAAATTTGCCGACCAGCGCCGATGCATTACCCGCCTTAAAAGAAGCCTCGGTAGTTGATTTGTTTGAGTCAACGGGTGTACTGAGCCCGGCAGAACTGGCAAGTCGATACGAGGTCTATACTGAGCAATACATTCTTTCTATTGAGGTCGAAGCAAAACTGGTGGTTGATATTGCAAGCACTCAGATATTCCCTGCTGCCTTGGAATATATCTCTAATTTGAGCACGACTGCGGCTAAAGTGAGTAAGCTTGATATTGAACTGACCGATACGGGTCTAGAAGAAATTGTGACTGAAGCTAATGCGATGATGGCTGCTGTTGGCCAGCTTAAAACAGCTATAGAATCTCAGGGTTTTTCTAGCACAGAAGGCCATATGGCTCATTGTGCAGAAACACTTTGCCCTATGATGCTTGATGTTCGTTCTCATGCTGATGCATTGGAAGGACTGGTTGCAGATGACCTATGGCCATTAGCAAAATACCAAGAAATGTTATTTATAAAATAATACGCCTGGAATAATAACAAGTGTTTAAGCGCTTGTTATTATTCAATTTAATCTCTTATGTGCGAAGAGAAATAAATTTAACGACACCCTTATTTTAAATCTAACCACACAATATAGCCATAGCTAACGATGGCGTAAGATATTTAAACGAATTGTTTGCAATTATATGATCTCAAATTATCCAAGTAAGGCAGTTCTAGATGTAGGTATTCATTACTTAGCAGTTTAATTTTTAGAATGGAGCAAGCAGGTTGCTAGTGCATTGTTCCATTTAGTTTTTGATGCGCCCAGTTATTCATGTTATTCAAAACGGCCGGTGCTTCGGGCATACTGCACCAATGACTAATGGCCGCCGGTAGCACATGGTAAACCTGAATAACGCCTTGTTCATCTGCAGCAACGAGGACGTAATAATCACCGTTCCACCAAGCTTGGCAAACTGTATTATCTCGCCAGACAAAAGCAAGTATTTTTTTGCTAATGACCGGCATTTGATCTGTTGCTTTTATCCATTCTGGTGTTGGAATTTTAGTGACTATCTCCAAGATAAACTCCCCTTCAGCTGATGCGGTGTCGCTACAAGTTGTTATCAGAAAAAAACTTTTATGTTTTGCAAGGTATCGGTCTTTTAAGTAAATAATCCACCTTTATTTGGCTTCAAAGTGGGAACAAAGACACAGTTTAGGTGAATGCTTTAGCTTAAACGGGCTAATTCTATTGATTTAGTTTTTCATTGTGGCTAAAAATAATCGCTCCAAGTTTGCTTGAGTTTCTGTCTTACTTGTTGAGCAACACATCCTTGGTCTTCACACTTGAGGTAAATCACCTGACCAGGATTACTTGTTTAGTTGAATCACTACGACAGATGAAGAGAATAGGTTTGACGTCGTTGAAGTCTGCTTGTAGCCGGATATTGAATAAAGATTTCTCGTGTATGGC
>JBLIIN010000151.1:0-3719 GCA_047635075.1 Methylophagaceae bacterium
CTTCGGCACAGACTCTGCCCATACGTTCTCGGAGTTCAGGTGTAATACCCGGTGCCGGTGCTTCTTCTAGTACTTTTTGGTGGCGACGCTGCATTGAGCAATCGCGTTCGCCTAAGTGAATGGCATTACCATGCTCATCGGCAAGGACTTGGAATTCAATATGGCGCGGATCTTCTAAGAATTTTTCCATGTAGACAATATCGTTAGCAAAAGCCGCTTTGGCTTCGCTACGTGTTAAAGCAATCGCATTGAGTAAATGTGCTTCGCTGTGGACTTCACGCATGCCGCGTCCACCACCACCGCCAGAGGCTTTAATAATAATCGGATAGCCAATTCCCTTAGCGAGACGTAAGTTGGTTTCATCATCGTTACCAAGTGGGCCATCAGAACCAGGAACACAGGGGACTCCTGCGGCTTTCATTGCGGCAATAGCCGATACTTTGTCACCCATTAGTCGAATGGTTTCTGCTCTAGGGCCTATAAAAATAAAACCGCTTTGTTCAACGCGTTCTGAGAAATCTGCATTTTCAGACAGAAAGCCATAGCCGGGATGAATGGCTGAAGCATCTGTAATTTCAGCCGCACTGATGATAGCTGGAATGTTAAGGTAACTTTCACTGGAGGGAGCTGGTCCGATACAGACAGTTTCATCTGCTAATAAGACATGTTTGAGATCACGATCGATATCGGAATGGACAGCAACGGTTTTAATACCTAGTTCCTGGCAGGCGCGGAGAACGCGAAGGGCAATCTCACCCCGGTTGGCAATGACAATTTTGTCGATCATGATGTTTCTTTATCCATGGTTTATTCTGGGACTAACTCACTTAAAAAATCGAAGAAACTTTTAAGACTATTCGATGATAATCAATGGCTCGTCAAATTCTACGGGGTGTCCAGTTTCTACCAAGATAGACTTAATCACGCCGCTGCGGTCCGATTCTATTTGGTTGAACATTTTCATTGCTTCGATGATACAGATTACATCGCCTTCCGCGACTGTTTGACCGACTTCGACAAAAGGGGCTGCCTCAGGGGATGATGAGCGGTAGAAAGTGCCTACCATCGGAGATTTCACGGCATTTTTGCTACTACTGATCAGGGGGGACTCGACTTCAGCAGCAGCAACAGGCGCGGGGGTTGCTGTCTGCATAGCAGGGGTGGCCATGACCATTTGAGGTTGATTTGGGCTGTTTCGACTAATACGTACCGATTCTTCTCCTTCTTTAATCTCAATTTCAGCGATGTCTGATTCTTGAATCAAGTCGATCAGTTTTTTGATTTTACGAATATCCATAAAGTAACCTTAAATTTAATGAGTCTGTTTAATTGCAGCTTGCAGTGCCAGTTCGTAGCCTTGCGAACCTAAGCCAGAAATGACACCAAAGGCGATATCAGATAAGTAGGAGTGATGTCTGAAAGTTTCACGTGATTGCACGTTGGAGAGGTGCACTTCGATGAAAGGGATACCGATTGCTGCTAGCGCGTCGCGGATAGCGACACTAGTGTGAGTGAACGCGGCCGGGTTGATGATAATAAAGTCCGTGTTGTTTGTTTTAGCGTCCTGAATTTTATTAATGAGGTCATGTTCCGCATTGCTTTGAAAGCTTTCTAAATCATGGCCCTTTTTATTGGCATAGAGTGTTAAGTTTTCAACAATATCTGCTAGCGTTTCTGCGCCGTAAATTTCAGGTTCACGTGTCCCCAAGAGGTTCAGGTTGGGGCCATGGAGCACAAGATATTTTGCCATTACGGAATATTCGAACCTAAATCAAGCAGTATGGGGCAAATCTTGCACCAGTAGAGGGTTATTGTCCAGTTTTTTAGTATAAAAAGGGCTTTTTTGTCGCTAAATTCGTCGAAATTGGCTTGTTGGCTTATTTCCCGATTGCTGGAATAGTTGACAAGTGCTCATTGAAATCACGGGCATTCATTGTTCCAACGAGGCGGTGTTGTTTATATTCATTGCCTTGCGGGTCGAAAAATAAAATGGTGGGAGGCCCGAAGATGGTGAATTGCTTCAAGAAAGCCTTGTGCTCATCGTTGTTGTCGGTCATGTCGAGCTTTAATGCGGTGGTGTTGGCTAACGTTGCGACAACAGCTGGATCTTGGAATGTTGTTGCTTCCATTGTTTTACATTCGACACACCAATCGGCATAGAAATCGAGCATGACTGGTTGGGTTGATTGAGTAAGTTCTTGCTCTAATTCACTCAAATTATTAATTTCCTTAAATTTGATGCTGTTTATGGCTTGGCCTGTTGTCCCAGACACCGACGCGATTCCTTTCAGAGGCTGCCAGACATTATGACTGCCGCTAGCGCTGCCGATTAAAAGCAGAGTGCCAAAGATTAGGATAATGAGACCGAAGCCTTTGGAGAACTTCTCCCAGCCAGTTGAGGACAGGCCTAGCGTGTTGAGTGCACCTAAATATACCGCGGAGACGATGAGTAAGCCCCCCCATAATAACAAAGCGATCCAGCCGGGAATGATACGTTCGAGCAGCCAAATGGCTAGGCCCAGCATGAGTACGCCGAAAATAGCTTTGATGCCATCCATCCAGGCGCCAGCTTTTGGTAATAAACTGCCTGCGGATGTCCCAATAGCCAGTAAGGGCAGCCCCATACCCATGCTTAAGGCAAATAAGGCTGAAGCGCCAAGAATGGGATCTCCTTGTTGACCTATAAAGATCAAAGCACCGGCTAATGGAGGAGCTAAGCAAGGCCCAACAATCAGACCCGATAATAAACCCATTAATGCGACGCCTGCTAGTTTCCCACCCTTTTGCTGGTGACTTACTTGGTGTAGTCGGTTTTGAAGACCTTGTGGTAATTGTAATTCGTAGAGACCGAACATCGAGAGAGATAAAATCACAAAAAGAGCACTGAAACTAGCAATTACCCAAGTATTTTGAAGCATCGTTTGTATGTTGGCGCCGAGTAGACCTGTAATTAGGCCGGCAATAGTGTAAGTCACTGACATCGCTAGGACATAGACTAAAGATAATGTGAATGCCCGTCGCGTTGTGATGCCGTCACCTTCGCCAACAATGATGCTCGATAAAATGGGAATCATTGGAAATACACAGGGTGTGAAGGCGAGTAAGATGCCGATGCCAAAAAAGCTCAGCAATACTTTAAAAAGACTATCTTGAGCGAGACTCTGAGCAAGTTGATCTTGTTCTGAGAGGGAAGCCCCTAAGAAGGGAGGTTCTATTCGTGTTGAAGTTGAGTTGTCGGTTGTTGCAAGGTAACTGGGTAGTATAAGTTCAAAACTCTTCTTTGTCGGGGGATAACAAATATTGAAGGTTTCTGAGCAGCCTTGATAGTAGGCAGTAAAGGTAGCTGTTTGTGCTATCTGATTACGGTTGAGTGGTAAAAGGATATTGATGTCATGAACGTAGACTTCAGTTGGCCCGAAAATTTCATCATCTTTGTTTTTACTTGTGGGCAGCTGATAAGGCAAGATTTGTATTGGCGTATCAGCTTTAATTTCAAATTTTATTTTGTCCCTATAGATGTAGTTACCAGGTGCGATGACAAATTGAGCGGATAGGGTGGTTGGGTTGGTCACGTCTACGCTAAACTGGAAGGCATCATCCTGTCTTGGCGGCATATCTTCATCATTGGCACTGTCAAAAAGGCCAGCTTGAGCTTGCCCAGGGACGATAGAGACTAGGCTCAATAACAGTAAGAAGAATAGGTGTTTTTTCATATTTTA
>JBLIIN010000152.1:0-3645 GCA_047635075.1 Methylophagaceae bacterium
TTTCTAACCATGGTTTTAAGTCGCGAGGATCAAAGTAATCATACTCAATTGCATAACCAGGCCTTGTTATATGAGCATTTTCAAGCCCTTTCATCGACTTCACAATCTGATATTGCACATCAAATGGAAGGCTGGTTGAAATTCCGTTAGGATACACTTCACCACAATTTAAGCCCTCGGGCTCTAGGAAAATTTGATGCGACGTCCGCTCTGCAAACCGGACCACCTTATCTTCTATAGAGGGACAATAGCGTGGGCCAACACCTTCGATTTCTCCACCATACATCGGTGACCGATCTAAATTTGCACGAATTACATCGTGGGTTTCTTCATTGGTGTGGGTAATATGACACGAGATTTGTTCTGGATGATGCGATGCATCACCTAGGAATGAAAATACTGGTGTCGGTGTATCACCGGGTTGCTCAAGCAGCTGCGAATAATCAATGCTCTGTGTTGCTATACGCGGCGGTGTCCCAGTTTTTAAGCGGTCAACACGGAAAGGTAACGCGCGTAATCTTTCAGCTAAGCCAATAGAAGCCGGATCACCTGCACGGCCACCGCCATGGTTTTTCATTCCGATATGGATCAAACCTCCCAAAAAAGTGCCAACCGTCAACACAACCGCTTGTGCAGAAAACCTGAGACCAATCTGAGTAACCACACCAACAACCCGGTCCTTTTCAACCACCAAGTCTTCAACAGTTTGTTGAAATAAATACAGATTTTCTTGTGACTCTAATGCTGCTCGAACCGCGGCTTTATAACGAACACGATCGGCTTGTGCCCTTGTTGCTCTGACAGCTGGCCCCTTACTCGCATTAAGAATGCGGAACTGAATCCCACCCCGATCAGCCGCCTGCGCCATTACGCCACCCAAGGCATCAATCTCTTTAACCAAATGGCCTTTACCAATCCCACCGATAGCGGGGTTGCAACTCATTTGACCTAAAGTTTCAATATTCTGTGTTAGCAACAACGTTTTAACGCCCTGGCGAGCTGATGCTAATGCTGCCTCAGTACCCGCATGCCCTCCGCCAACGATAATCACATCATAATGATCTTGATAAGCCATATTTTTATTCCAACAATATTTATCAAAAGTTAATAAGTGATTTTAACACGGGACAACATATTTATTAACTAAAAATAGCTTAAGCGCTCATCTTTACCGTTGATATAAGCCTATGACATCATACGGCTTTTTAATTTAGGAATCGTAATATAGTCCTCGCATCATCATTTTAGGGAAAAAATAAATGGAAAAGAACTCGGGCATTATGCGGCTGATCTATGCCAGCCAATATTCTTGGCAGGGTCTGAAATCAGCGCTTGCTAATGAAGCAGCATTCAAACAAGAATTTTTTGCTTTTATCGTCTTAACACTGATTATTTTTATTCTTGATATTACCCTGCAGCACAACTTGGCATGATTATTAGTTTAATTTTGGTGCTAATCGTCGAAATTCTTAACTCAGCCATTGAGTGCCTCGTTGATCGGGCCAGCACCGAACGACAGATGCTGTCTGGCCGTGCAAAAGACTATGGCTCTTTAGCGGTGTCAATGCCCATCATCATGGTGATACTGACATGGACCGTTATCTTAATCAGCTGAGACATCAACCCGCTTTTTGATATGCACGGATAGTGATAAATAGTCCCAATATAATCATCGGTAATGACAAAATCTGACCCATCGTAATCCAGTCCATGAAGAGATAGCCATATTGCAGATCAGGGATTCTGAGAAACTCAACCAGAAAGCGGAACGAACCATATCCTAGCAAGAATAGGCCGGACACGGCACCCAACGGCTTTGCCTTTGCTGAATACCACCACAAAATAGTAAATAGCAATAAGCCCTCTAACATGGCCTCATATAATTGTGACGGATGTCTTGCTAACGAACCCCCATTTGGAAATACCATCGCCCAAGGCACATCACTCACTTTACCCCACAGTTCACTGTTAATGAAATTACCTATTCTGCCAAAAAACAACCCTATCGGAACCATAGGGGCAATAAAATCACTGATGGCAAAGAACGATTTACCCGTTTTACCTGAAAAGAAGGCAAAAGCAGCCATAACACCAAGCAACCCGCCATGAAATGACATGCCACCCTGCCAAACTTTAAAGAGGTTAAGCGGATTATCAGCCAGTCCCGGAAAGTCATAAAACAAAGAGTAGCCAACACGCCCCCCGACAATCACACCAATCGCACCATAAAACAAAAGATCTTCGACTTGTTCCGCCGTCCATCCATATCGCGCAGCCCTGACTCGACCTAACCACCATGCTCCAGCGAATCCAAACAAATACATCAAACCATACCAGTGTACTTGTAGCGGACCTAGTGATAAGGCGACCGGGTCAATTGTTGGATAAATCATACAAACTCTCACAATATGGGAAAATCACTCAACCTTGCTAGAGAGCAGTATTAAAACTGCGTCTTAATGATGAGTTGTGGGTGCCCGGCACAGCAACATCTTGCTTTGCACCATTTCAAACCCTTGAACATGAAGGCAACACTATTCAACCCCAGCTAATATTGGTTTCGCAAGCATTAGACAAGGCAAATCGTCAGTTTTTCTAGTAATTTCAGCCATGAAAGCTATAAGTAGAGCGTATTTCACTAGAAACGCATATCAGTTTACAACACTGTGACGTTAAAACACTGAATTAAGTTACTCTAGAGAAGGACAAATAAAAAAAACAGGCTGTCTATACCCTACTGCAAGCGCACGGACAGTAAACCCAGTAATGGCATTGCTTATGACCTCTGTTATTATCGATATCTGTTCTCAGGTGAAGACTACAATTTCAATGAAAGCCTTGCTACTGTGAGTTATAGCTATTTCAGCGTAAGCGTTACCCATTCGTCAAACGTTTTTAATCTTGACGAGACAGGCACTTATGACTCGCTGGGGTTTGACTATGAATTGCCAATGGGCTTTTGGCTAAGTACTGATGTTGGCATTGACGACTATGACGACAATGTCACCCAAGAAAGACCGATTGATTACCGTGTTGGGGGTTTCAACTGACCTCATCGGATTTGGCTGGGATATAGCTTATACCGATTCAAACAGTGATGGCAGAGCATATTACGGTGAGGGTTTGGCTGATGGACGTATTGTTTTCACCCTCTCAAAATATTTATAAGCAATAATAAAGCAACTTACTTTATCTGCGACTAATCTCTAGTTTTAACACTAACAATCAGCAGCTAGGCATGAAAACACCCATGGAGATGGATCATCGGGCTGCTCAAGCAACTCTAATCAATCAATACTTGTGTCGCAAGACACGGTAGCCTCCCCGTTTTTTAAAAAATCAACCCGAAATATTAACGTAGGTAATCTTCCAGTTAGGCCAATAGAAGCGGGATAGCTACCACTATAATTTCCAATGCCGACATGAATCAAAACACCTAGGAAATTCAAGCAGCCAACCCACCCTCCTAGAATCAAACCAATCGCACCTTTAAACAAAGGATCTTCGACTCGTTCCGCTGCGTAATCCTTTTCGCACAGCCCAGAGTCAACCTAGAAAAAACAAACAAATACATCAACCCATTTCCACGAACCTGTAATGGGCCTTGGCAGGTCGACCGGGACAATTGTTGGATAAATAACACAA
>JBLIIN010000153.1:0-3617 GCA_047635075.1 Methylophagaceae bacterium
GCAGTATAGCTGTTTTAAACTTATATCGGAATTTAACCGAGTATTTCTTGGCCGCTAGCGTTGATCTAATCGTGATTGAATTGTGATGGCGTCAAAAGGCCAGTTCAATTCAATCATATCCTCAAATACGATAACTGGAATAATCAGCCGGTATTTTTTTATTAATTCAGCGTTTGATTGGATATTAATGATCGAAGTCCTTAGCCCCAGCTCGCTCAACATCTGATGGGCTAAATCACACAAGTGGCAATCTGACTTTGTGTAGAGTGTGATTTGACTCATTTTTCCAATAAGCGAGGCATTAACTCAACAAAATTACAGGGCCGATGACGTGCATCTAATTGGTCCTTTAAGATCTCATCCCAGCCCGTTTTACATGCACCTGATGAACCAGGCAAACAAAATATAAAGGTACCATTAGCTACACCGGCAATCGCACGAGACTGAACAGTTGAAGTCCGAATAACATCATAGGATAGCTGGCGAAATAACTCACCGAAGCCTTCGATTTCTTTATCGAAAAGAACTTTAACCGCTTCCGGTGTCCCATCGCGGCCGGTTAACCCTGTCCCACCAGTTGTAATAATGGCTTGAACTTCAGGATCGGCAATCCATTGTGACAACTGAGCGCGAATAGCGTACTTATCATCCCGAACAATGGTTTGGTTTGTAATAACGTGCTTTTGAACTTCGACACGTTCGCGTAGTACTTTACCAGAAGTATCATCTTCACTGGTTCGACTATCGGAAATGGTCAGCAGCGCTATATTGACGGGAATAAATTGAGGCTCCATTTGTATACTCTCTTTGTTCAAGGTGTGTTCGATGTGATTAAGTCAGTATAATAGGGCGACGACTAATGGTCTATTTTTAATAAAGGAATAACAATGAAAAAAGCATTAATGGTAAGTTTAATCGCTGTAATGTTGGCCTCTTGTGCAACCGATGATCCAAATCAGCGGGCTAAAATGGGTGCTGTCATTGGTGCTGTTGCTGGTGCGGCATTAGGCCATTCGGTTGAGAATAACAAAAAAGGGGTTTTGATTGGCGCTGCTATGGGTGCATTAGCCGGTGCCGGTGCCGGTAACTACATGGATAAACAGCAACAAGAAATGGAAGCAGCCCTCGCAGCGGAACGTGCAAATCATGCGATTGAAATTCAGCGCCTGGAAAACGAGACTCTAAAGATTGATATTGCGAGTGAGGTCTCTTTTGATTTTGGCAGTGCGGGATTAAAACCAGCTTTCACACCGACGTTGAAAAAAGTGGCTGATATCCTTCAACGTTATTCAAACACAATCATTCATGTTGTTGGACATACGGACAGCGTTGGGTCAGAAAGTTATAATGTTGGCTTATCTCAACAGCGTGCTGAATCAGTTGTGGGCTATTTTGCTTCGCGTGGCGTGACAATGACTCGCTTGGTTGCCGCTGGACGTGGTGAGTCTGAGCCCAGAGCAACGAATGAGACTGAAGCCGGTCGCCAACTTAATCGTCGAGTAGAAATTTATGTCAAACCCATCATCGAAGGCCAAGAGTCAAACGCATATCAAGCGCCGTAAGTCTCAAAAGTCAGAAAAGCAAAATGACAGCCAGAAAAATTTTATTTTTGGTTTGCATGCGATTCAGGCAGCGCTTGAGCTACCTGTATCGAGAATTACTGAGATTTGGCTAGCAGATGAGCGACATGATGACAGAATAGAAGCGATCGTTAGTGCTGCAAAAAAACAGGGTATTCATCCAAAAAAAGTATCAAAAACCGAACTCGATGAAATGATGCCCGATGCACGCCATCAAGGTGGTGTTGCGAAGTGTAATCCCCTCAAAGAAGTGTCAGAAACAGATCTGCTTAAACTTATCGATGATTTGATTGATGCGGGAACGGCCCCATTACTGCTCATTTTAGATGGGGTACAAGATCCACACAATCTAGGGGCTTGCTTGCGAACAGCAGAAGCGGCTGGCGCTCATGCCGTAATAGCACCAAAAGATCGTGCGTCGGGTTTAACGGCAACGGCGATGAAAGTATCGAGTGGTTCAGCTGAAAGACTTCCATTTGTTCAAGTCACCAACCTTGCTCGAATATTACGCGAATTACAGCAAGCAGGGGTTTGGCTTGTAGGCACCTCGGGAGACAGTGAGTCAACATTATATGATGTTGAATTAAAGGGCCCGTTAGCCATCATTCTAGGTGCCGAAGGCCGAGGAATAAGGCGGCTAACTAGAGAGAGTTGCGATCAAGTAGTTCACATTCCAATGCACGGGGGAGCTGAAAGTCTTAACGTTTCTGTGGCATCGGGCGTGTGCTTATTCGAAGTGGCACGTCAAAGAGGCTTGTGATCATACAACTAAATAACGTAGACTAACTAATTACCTATAAGTCTAGGTAATCCTCCTTGCCCTGAGTTTTACGACTTGAGGGCTGTATAAACCGTAAGGAGCTCTAATGAGACATTACGAAATAGTGTTTCTGGTCCACCCTGACCAGAGCGAACAAGTACCGGCCATGATTGAAAAATATCAACAGGTTTTCACAAGTCAAGGCGGTCAAGTTCACCGTCTAGAAGACTGGGGCCGCCGTCAATTAGCTTATCCAATCAATAAAGTCCACAAAGCACATTATGTTTTGATGAATGTCGAATGTGACGTCGCACAACTAGAAGAAGTTACAACGGCTTTCCGCTTCAACGATGCGGTAATTCGTAACCTAGTTGTTAGCATGGATAGTGCCGATACAGAACAATCACCCATGTTGCGTAAAGATGATGACGATAATAAGTCACGTAACCGCGACAACGCAGGAGCATAACCATGGCACGCTTTTTTAGACGTAGAAGATTTTGTCGTTTCACTGCCGAAGGCGTGAAGCAAATCGATTATAAAGATGTCAATTTGTTGAAGAATTTCATCACAGAAACAGGCAAAATTGTGCCGAGCCGTATCACAGGTACAAAAGCACGTTACCAACGTCAGCTTTCGACTTGTGTAAAACGTGCACGTTTCTTGGCGCTGATACCTTACTGCGATATGCATAAGTAAGGTTTATTTAAAAATATCGAACAAGAGGTTTAACGAATTATGCTAAGTGGACTTGCAAACTTTTCAATGCAAGGGCGCTGGCAAGCTGCAATGGTTGTTGCAGCGACATCGTTAATGGCATTAATGATACCCCCGGCGAGTTATATTGCCAGTGGTATCATTGCCCTCAGCACATTAAGAGCTGGACCAAAAGAAGGAATAAGAGTTATTGCGATAGCAACAATTGTGTTTGCAATCGCAGTCACAATATTGCTAAATCAACCACATTTAACGGGATTGTTTCTAATCTCAAGTTGGCTGCCAGTTTATGGGGTCACCTTATTGTTGGGCTTTACCCGATCACTGGTAGTGAGTTTATTAGTGACAACAGGAATAGGGCTACTGTTGGTGGGCGGGACATACATATTATTGTCTGACCCAGCAGTCTGGTGGTCTCAAATGATAGGGCCATTCGTTGAGATGTTACAAACTCAACCGAATTGGCAGCTTGAGCAGGCGGAGACTGAGTCATTTGTAGCGACTTTGTCGAATATGATGACAGGGTTGGTTGTTGCAGGTTTGTTTACCAATGTCGTCCT
>JBLIIN010000154.1:0-3600 GCA_047635075.1 Methylophagaceae bacterium
CAAAGGAGGTAACTGAAATCTTGGTCTACACCAATACATATGTGGGTCAAGCCAAGACAGGTGAAAAAATTGAAGTATCTGGTGCTGTTGAGTGCGATATAGCAACAGGAAAGTGCCGTTTGATTGTGGGGTCTTCTCGCGAGGCGGTCGGTGAATATATTAAGGTAATCAAAGATAATGAGTGATTTGAAGCAACAAGCGGATATCGGGCTAGTAGGTTTGGCTGTGATGGGGCAAAATTTAGTTTTAAACATGAACGACCACGGCTTTAAGGTAGCGGTTTATAACCGGACTATTCAAAAAGTAGATGATTTTCTATCAGGTCCTGCAAAAGACACAGCAGTGATTGGCTGCCATGATCTAGTTTCGTTTGTTGCGACGTTGAAACGCCCACGTCGTGTGATGCTGATGGTTAAAGCGGGTTCGGTTGTCGATAGCTTTATCGAACAGTTAGTACCGTATCTAGAAGCGGGTGACATCATCATTGATGGCGGAAATTCTTTGTATAATGACAGTGATCGCCGAACCTATGAGTTATCGCAAAAAGGTATTTTATTCATAGGTAGCGGGGTGTCTGGCGGAGAAGAAGGCGCACGACATGGTCCTTCAATTATGCCCGGCGGTAACAAAGCGGCTTGGCCAGCAGTTAAACCTATTTTTCAAGCCATCTCGGCTCAAGTTGACGGCGAGCCCTGTTGCGATTGGGTGGGTAATGCGGGTGCAGGTCATTATGTCAAAATGGTGCATAACGGCATTGAATATGGCGACATGCAGTTGATTTGCGAAGCCTACCAATTAATGCGCGAAGGCCTAGGAATGAGTGGAGATCAGATTCAAACTGTATTTGGCGAATGGAACGAAGGCGTTTTAGACTCCTACCTGATTGAGATTACCCGCGATATTTTAGCGGTTAAAGAGCCTGATGGTAGTTTATTAATTGACAAGATTTTAGATAAAGCGGGTCAAAAAGGTACTGGGAAATGGACTGGAATGAATGCGTTAGATTTGGGTATACCACTCACTCTAATTGGTGAAGCAGTATTTGCACGATGTTTATCTGCACGTAAAGAAGAACGTGTTATCGCTTCTAAAGTGTTACCAAAATTAGGGAGTGAGTTTACGGGTGATAAAAAGGAGATGATCGATGCTATCCGTGATGCGTTATATGCTTCTAAGATCATTTCCTATGCGCAAGGGTATATGTTGATGCGCGAGGCGGCTGAAACTTACGGTTGGGAGCTAAATTATGGTGGCATCGCCATGATGTGGCGAGGCGGTTGTATTATTCGGAGTCAATTTTTGGCTAATATTAAAGCGGCATTTGACGGACAGCCGGATTTAAAAAACCTATTATTAGATGACTTCTTCATCCAAGCAATTACTGAGGCGCTGCCAGGCTGGCGTAAGGCGGTTGTTACAGCGATTAATTTGGGAGTACCCTCGCCCACTTTTAGTAGTGCCTTGTCATTTTATGATGGTTATCGCAGCGAACGCTTACCCGCTAACTTATTACAAGCGCAACGCGATTACTTTGGCGCCCATACATATGAGAGAGTCGACAAACCAACCGGTGAGTTTTTCCATACTAACTGGACGGGCCGTGGTGGTGATATTTCTGCTACCAACTATGATGTCTGATAAGCCTTAATTGAATAAAGGGCCTTAGAGCCCTTTATTTCTCCCCCTTTCCCCATCATATTATTCAGGTAATTTCATTATCCCAAATAGGAAAAGTTTTTTAGTGATCCGGTAGTGTTTTGCAATTGCTTTTGGGATGTGTATTTCCAAATAACTAGGTTGGGTCTTTGCTGATACTCCCTCGGGTGTTGGTCGCCATTGTTCATCAGGATGACTTCTTTGTTCGATAAGGTAGTTGTTATCAGTCGCGAGTTCTTTGGTCTTGATAATGAGGCTTGGTCCTTGAAAATTCATGCTGGTTTTGCTCCAGGGTCTCGCTAGTGGCTCTCCGATGAATAAACCCTCTCCGGGCTGTTGAACCGACTTCCAATACGCTTCGATAAGACTATCGCCATTGGCATAATTGGGGATAAGAATCTGGGGGTTAGGAAATTTTTCGGTGAAGTTACAAGGCTCGATTACAGTTCCGTAACTACCTGTGACCCCATTGTCTAACCAGCGAAATGCTTTCATTTGGCCATTATGATCAATACCCACTCCGGCGCTAGAAGTAAGATGATCGGCAATTGCGCCAGGTAGATAGGAGTTGGTCTCAATGTCAGGCACATGCTTGAGGCCTGTTTGATAAAACAAAATATCCTTTTTGTTTTTGATAGAGGTGTCTCCTTTTTTACCCCGATCATCAATAAAGTGAGCATGTATGTTGTTACGCTGTTGCCAGATGTCAACAAAACGTTTGAAGATTACGGCGCGTGTGCTGCGAGCGTTATCGTGAGTTCTGACAAGATAAGCATCTCCTTCTGGATCAGTATTATCAGCTGAGACGCCACGGTCAATCAACGCTTTTGCTTGCTTAAATGTTTCGGCACTGAGCATCATGCTAAGTTTGACAGGAATGTCTTTTTTCCAGAGTAAATTAACTTGGTCGTTGTAATAGGGGCTGATGGCCGTTGGGTTACATTTAGATTTATTAGCGGGCTTTTGACCGCAGTATTTCTCATCATATCCGAGGGCAAGTGCACTGGTGATTGACATGCAGCCAACGCGGTAAGGAGCATGAAAAGTAAGCAAAATGACTTTGATATTGTCTGTGAGCTTGGGTTTTAGTCTTTGAATGCGTGCTGAAAATTGTTCCGGAGTTAGATGATTGGTATTGGGAGGTAATGAGATTGAGGCAACTTGAATTGAAGGTACAAACCGTTGCTGCGCGTAATAAAGAGCTATTTTTTGGGAGAGAGGATCTCCTTGTTTGAACAGAATGAGGACATTATTACCACTGAGTTTGTTAGGCATATCAAGGGTAGGGAGCACCTGAGTATAGGCGAAGCTATCATGAGTAGACCAGAGCGTTAATAAGCAAAAGCATAATGCCTTTATCACGAGATGTCCTTATAATTCAGATGAGTTGTTTGGTTAAACCCAGTTGAGTTGATTTTACCAGAACATGGCATATTTGGTTTTAATGTCAATAATTATGTATCTAAAATCTAATACAATTATAAAGGCAGACTAATGGCTGAACAACAGACAATTTTTATTGAGCAAGCTGAACAAGCAATCAGGCTTTTACCTAAAATGCCGAATCGACATGGTTTGAACACGGGTCCCATTGGTAAGATGATTACGGTGCAGGGGGTGGCAGAAGGCTTAAGTGAGTTGGGAGTACTAGTTTTTTTGCGGATGTAAAAGCTGATGTCTCTGGCGTTAGTTAACCTAGTAAGCCCCAGCTTAAGGTGGCTGAACGAGTTGAAATCATGTCTTTAGAAACTTTCGAATTCAGTGGTTTACCGGTGATATTTTCGGATGTTTTTGGTGATGATGGTCATCCTCTTAGAACAAGGATTTCAGAAATGGGCTCGCTGTTGCTGTCTCGCTTATTGAAGCTAAATGAAGTTCAGTAAGGTGTTTTGGATTTGGTTTTCCGTGTTGCAGATGACAAAGGCTGGTTGCTATTAGATTTAG
>JBLIIN010000155.1:0-3537 GCA_047635075.1 Methylophagaceae bacterium
AAAGAGGATGTCACCGTAGAACTAGCCATGCAGTGGAATGACTCCTATACAGAGAATATTTATTGTTTCACTAACAATATTCCGCAACGTGATGGGGGCACGCATCTCGCCGGTTTTAGAGCCGGACTAACTCGAACTTTAAATCAGTACATTGAATCTGAGGGCTTGGCAAAGAATTCAAAAGTGGCCACTAGTGGTGATGATGCGCGTGAGGGTTTAACCGCAGTGTTATCGGTAAAGGTGCCGGATCCTAAGTTCTCATCACAGACTAAAGATAAATTAGTGTCCTCAGAGGTCCGAACCATTGTCGAATCATTGGTGAACCAACATTTTCACGATTACCTAGTTGAAAATCCAGCGGATAGTAAGTTAATCGCCAATAAAATGGTTGATGCGGCTAGAGCAAGAGATGCTGCCAGAAAAGCCCGTGAATTAACGCGCCGAAAAGGCGCGCTGGACATCGCAGGTCTTCCTGGCAAATTAGCCGACTGTCAGGAGCGCGACCCTGCCCTTTCAGAGCTTTTCCTTGTTGAGGGTGACTCAGCTGGAGGCAGTGCTAAACAAGGACGAGACAGACGTACACAAGCAATCCTACCGTTGAAAGGGAAAATCTTAAATGTCGAGCGTGCGCGCTTTGATAAAATGATCAGTTCGGCGGAAGTCGGCACATTAATTACTGCACTAGGGTGCGGGATTGGCCGTGATGAATATGACCCAAGCAAATTACGCTATCATCATATTATCATCATGACCGACGCTGATGTCGATGGATCGCACATCAGAACACTTTTGCTGACGTTTTTTTATCGCCAAATGCCAGAGCTAGTTGAAGGCGGTCACATTTATATTGCCCAACCGCCACTATATAAAATTAAGAAAGGCAAGCAGGAACGCTACGTCAAAGATGATATTGAAATGGAAAATTATCTGACAGAGCTGGCGTTGAATAATGCTGAGCTCTACCCTAGCGTGTCAGCTGACCCGATTAAGGATTCCGCGCTGAAGTCTTTAATTGATGAATACCAGACGGTGACAGCAATAATAGCGCGACTGTCTAGTCACTATTTCCCCGCTTTTTTGAGACAGTTGGTGTATCAGCAACAAATACCTGAATTGACAAATGCGACTGCAATGACAGATTGGTTATCGACTATTGAAGTAAGACTTAATGATGGATTGCCGACAGGGACCAGCTATGGTTTATTGGTATTGAAAGACGATGATGGCATCGAAAGGATTAACGTCAGTTTTAACCGTCATGGCATTAGCACTGATTATCATATTCCAGGTGACTTTTTTGCTAGCAGTGAGTATCAGCGTATCTTGAGCTTTGCGGACAAAATCAATGGCATGTTTAGTGACGATGCCTATGTGCAGCGAGGCGATCGAAGTGAGCCGGTGGCGCACTTTTCCCAAGCGGTGAGCTGGTTGATGACGGAAGCACGTCGTGGCCAAACAGTACAGCGCTACAAAGGGCTGGGTGAAATGAACCCGGATCAACTGTGGGAAACTACAATGGATAAAAGTAAGCGTCGTTTATTACAGGTTAAAATTCAAGATGCTATTGCAGCAGATCAGACATTCAATACTCTGATGGGTGACCATGTTGAGCCACGTCGTGAATTTATTGAAACCCACGCTTTGCAAGCCACAAATTTAGATATCTAAGTTGATAGGGAATTCATAAAAAAAGCCCTGTGTTGGGCTTTTTTTATGAGTGAAGAGTGACCATTAACCATTAATGCAGTTTAATTTTTGGATGCACGCTGCGTCTAAACAGGTGAGATAACGACAACATACCAACTCTGAAAATACCGAATAACGCCACCTGATGCATTTTATAGAGTGATAAATACATCATACGAGCAAAGAATCCCTCAACCATTAGGCTGCCTTTGGATAGGTTGCCCATCATATTCCCAACCGTACTATATTTTCCTAGCGACACTAAAGAGCCATGATCATGGTAATGGTAATCAGGAATTGGTTTTCCAGCCAGCCTACGCGCAACCGATTTATAAACTAATGATGCCATTTGGTGAGCCGCTTGAGCCCGTGGTGGTACATTACCTTCATGACCTTTCCAGTTACAAGCAGCACAGTCGCCAATGGCATAAATGTCGTCATCAGTGATGCTTTGCAAGGTTTGTTTCACTTCAATCTGATTGATTTTGTTGGTATCAAGACCGAGTTGGGTTAGAAAAAACGGTGCTTTGATACCGGCAGCCCAGACTTTTATTGCTGCTGGAATTACTTTGCCACTTTCTGTTTTGATTTCATTGGCAGTGACTTCAATAACACGTTCATCTGTTAATAAAGTCACCCCGAGTTTACCAAGTTCAAGTTCTGTTGCACGCGATAATTTTTCCGGTAAGCCCGGCAAAACTCGGTCTGCAGCTTCAATAATGCTGATCTTTATGTCAGCCGGTTTGACTTCATCGAGACCGTAAGCCGCGAGTAAATGGGAGACTTCGTGTAATTGTGCACTCAACTCTACACCTGTTGCGCCGGCGCCAACAATAGCAATATCTAACTGGCCTTGATCAATGGGTGTTTTTTGAGTATGAGCGCGAAGGTATCCTTCAAGTAATCGACCTTGGAAATTTTCAGCTTGGTTTGTGGTATCAAGAAATAGACAATGTTCAGCCACACCCGGAATACCAAAGTCATGGCTGACACTGCCGACGGCAATAACGAGGTAATCGTATTCAAAGGTGCGTCTTGGAATAATTTCTAAACCATTGGCATTCAGGGTTGGTGCTAAAGAGATTGTTTTATTGTCTCGATCTAGCCCATCCATTCTACCTAGTCGAAATCGAAAGCCGCTATATCTTGCTTGGCCTAAGTATTCGATTTCATCTTGATGAGAATCAAGTGTGCCCGCGGCGACTTCATGTAGCAGTGGCTTCCAAATATGGGTCTGTGTATTGTCAACTAGTGTTATGTGAGCCTTACCTTTCTTACCGAGTTTTCGACCTAATTTAGTCACTAACTCTAGGCCAGCAGCCCCACCTCCAACAACGACAATTTTAGGTGTACTATTATTTGCGAATACCATTGCCTAAATCACTCCACGATAAAAGTTACAACACACGTAATTCTACGTATAAAGTCGGGTTAAAACCATCATAATTTTTTACTCAAGCTTGAGAGTCTGTCAAACTTGTATACGAGCAAAATTGAAAGGCACAATGATACAATGCAAGCGAAACCTGAAAAGCCCCGTTTAGCATGGGCAATTACTGGCTCAGGCCACTATCTTGATGAATGTATTGAGATTGTAAGTGAACTTGAAGATGTCGATTTGTTTTATAGTCGCGCTGGTGAAGAAGTGGCACGGATGTATGGCCATGATCCGAAGTTAATCAATGACAAAGGCCGAGTGTATCGAGATAGAGCGGCGAGTTCGCCTCCCGTCGGATTATTTTACCGTGGTGATTATCATACTTTAGTCGTGGCACCTGCCACCTCCAATACTGTTGCTAAAATGGTACTAGGCTTCTCAGACACGCTTGTCACTAATGCTTATGCACAAGC
>JBLIIN010000156.1:0-3241 GCA_047635075.1 Methylophagaceae bacterium
CTGAATTTGATCAAGTTGTTTTTAACGATGCATTAAATGTTGTTCATGGTCCGATAAAAACACAATTTGGTTATCACTTACTAGAAATTACCGAACGCTCAGAGTAACCTTTAACTACTCAGCGCTTAAAGAGCAGAGTTAATTTAACTCTGCTTTCTCCCCCCCTTTATCACTCCTATTCTGGTTACAACAACTCTATCAATTAATTAGGCTGTCATGTTGATGACTCTGTCAATTGTTGATAAAAACAAAAACTAACGTTTGGGGAAATATTAGGCTTTTCACCTTTTACTTTATTGTTATCTAATAGGCCGCTAATGCAACGCGTTGAATATTGTAATGCTAATACCTGTGCTGCAGAGTTGCTTGCTTTAGGACAGGTTAATATGAAAATGTGGTATCTATTCCAATGGTTAATGGAGCACGGTCAATTACGCCATGGAACACAGGCTGAAATAATCAAACTGTATGTTAATGAGGAGTTAGTTGCCTATAGTTTGCTGGAAAATTATGAAGCTCGTACAGATAAAATGAAGTTATATGAAGCAGAGTTATATCAAGATTTAGGTGTAGTACATTTTGTGACTATGCCTGAGCATCGCAAAAAAGGCTATGCAAGCTTAGTAGCTGATGTCATGTTTAATGAGGTTATTGGACCTTTATTAGCGCGTCACAGCCATACTAATGCTTATGTTACTGCAACTGAAAAAGCGGTACCGTTAATGCAGCGCACGGGGATAGAACCAGCAAACTTGGTGACTCAGTTCTATTCAGACTTAAGCTTTAAAGAGAAGGTAGTTGAGAGCATAAATCCAAGTTAGTTTACATACTGTATTTAAAGCGGTCTCCAGCATACTTTGACTATACTTCTTTGATAAGTAGACACACATTGCAAATATTGGAATGAATGGCTAGTTGTGTCCTAGTAACGTTGCTCTGTCACATTAAATTCAACCTGCTCCATTCAAGTTGCTCTTCGCTTTGCTATCCACAAGGCCATCACAATCAACAACGAACCGATGCTCAACCGCACCAGTTCTTGTGTAGTGCCTCCGTTTGCTTCCCCAAAAACGAATAAGGAGGCAAACATCGCCAATGGCACAACAGCATTGTTAAATGCTGCAAGTACACCGACATTGGTTTGGGTTGCGCCTTTGTTCCAGAAGAAAAAGCCAAGCCCCGAAGCAACCACACCAAGATAAACCAAGACGAGCCACTGGGTCGGTGTTGCACTAACAGGAATGGGTGGCTGCTGAGAAATGAGTAGCGTAGCAAGGATGGTAAAAATGCTGGCCCCTAGGTATAAAAATCCAAACACTGAGGCATCAGTAATGTGCGGCCGAGCTCGTTTCCAATCACGATAATAAACTTGCCCGAAAGCAAAAGCCATATTGGCTATTTGCATAAGGCCAAACCCTAACCAAATCTCGCTTGAGTCTATATCGCCCATTTTTATAACCGCAGCACCAATAATAGAGAGTATTGTGGCCAACAAATACCAAGGGCTAAAACAGCGCTGTCGAAGGTCGTTGATAATAACGATATAAAGTGGCGTAAGCACACTAAATAACGCGACTAGATGTGATGGCAGAAAACTAAAGGCTGAAATATAGCAGGTATACATAACGCCGAACTGAACGGCACCAATAAGCGTGAGCTGCCATTTTTCCTGCCAGCTAGTTTGACACAGTTTCAGAAATGGAAGAAAAACCAACAGCGCAAGCAACAGGCGAGTATCGGCAATCTGAAGAGGGTCGATACCTTTGAGCGTGGTACCAATAAGTCCAAATGAAAAAGCCCAGATCAGCGTAGTGATCACTAAATAAACCATTAAAAAAACCTCTAATAATTGATTTCAATTTGTGTGTATTGCTCAGGAGGCAGTTAGACACTCGCAACATAAATTGAGAATGACTAAACAACGAAGTGGGCACCTTAATTTGAAGAAAATGGCAGTATTACCAGTTGTAGGTAACAGTAATCGTGTACTGCTCTCCACGTCCGGGGGTACCGGGGATTTCTTCAAAGGATTCATCCCAAAGATTGTCTGCAGCAAAAATGATACCTAGACCTTGAAAAGACGAAGGAGAAACCTTTAACGTCAGGTGGGTGAAAAGCGCATCGTTGTGACTGTTGCGTAGAATATTTTCTTGCTGTTTACGCCACTCATTATCGACACGGATCTCAATAATATCGGTAGGGTTCCAGATGATGCCTAGCGTTAGGCGATGACCTGGGTAATTTAATGCGTAAAAGCTGGCGTCGATATCCACGGCACCATAGTCTTCAGATTTATCGAGAAAAGTGTAGCTAGTGATGATCTCTGCATTTGCTAGACGCGTGGTTGCAAGTAACTCCAAACCCAAGGTTTCGATATCCACCGAATTTGCAGAACGAGCCGATGTCGAATTTAAGTTGTAAGTCCAATCGGTTAAGTCATTATCCTTACGATAAAAAATAGCAGAGTCAAGGCTCCAGTTTAATCCGTCTAATGCCAAGCCCAGTTCCAGATTTTTAGTCTTTTCTCGTTCAAGACTATTATTACTTCTGAATAGCCCACTGGTGTTACTGCCACCAATAGCGGTATAACCTGCCACTTGGCTCGCTTCTGCATAGGAGAGATAGAGTGTCTGAGAGGTGTCATCGCTGCTGAACGTGTTCCAAGTTATGTCACCCATCAATGAAACGTCGGAATCATCTCGATTAGTATCGTCAAAAGCAGCCCCTAAACGAAACGTTAACTGTTCCTCATTTTTTAAACTCATTTGGTATTCAGGCAACACACTCGCCTTATAATGACGACGAGACGTAAAGTTGTTTTCAAGCGTAGTGGACTCGATGGAGTCTTCGATCAACTGTGCCGAATAATTCAGTGCAAACGATTCTGTTTGCCCATGGCGCCCAGAAAATGCTACCGACTTAACCTCGGTTTCGTGAAAGGCCTGAAATATCTGCGGGTTTTCACGGGAAAACACATAATTATCGTTATGACGGCGGGTGTAAGCGGAAATTTCAAATGTGCTATCTGTCGCATAGTTCTGTTGATGATTTAGCATCAATAGTTGCGTTCTAAGGTCTTCTGTCTCATTGACATTAAAAGGGGTATACATATTGGGCCAGCCAAAAAACTTATCTTGAGAGCCAAAAAACAGATCAGTCTGCGATGATGGACCCACAAGTTGAACGCGGGCAGAGGTGCGTTTGAAATCGTGATCACCATTGTCGATAGTGCCGTCACTTT
>JBLIIN010000157.1:0-3114 GCA_047635075.1 Methylophagaceae bacterium
AAAGTCTTGTCCGACACTAACGGTTATAAACAGCATTATGCTTAAGGTCATCAAAAGTCTTTTCATTGGCATTTTTCATCAGTCATGTTGTGGTAGTACTCAGTATACGGTGAGTCTTAAGTATATGAACTGTTAAATTGTAACCCTTTCATATTCTATAATTTAACATAATATACATTATGCGAACTAAACAAGATAAGTAATAAACGTGCCTTGGTGTCGTTGCCTCCGCAATGACAGATCCACACACGCTACTATTAGTTCGTTAGCTCAGGTGTGCCAGCATAAAATAAGCACATGTTCATCCTGTTCTAGTAAGTATCAACTTCTAGAGGTTCTCTAGTTTTAATGTGATTTATCTAAAGGAAAAAGCTTAGGATTTAAAAATCCAAAACCACCAGACAATAAGAGCAATCAGTGACAAGCCCAACAGATTAATGATTATCATGTCTGTTCCACCTTAATGGTTATTTGCATTAAAAAAGCGTAAGCGATTTGCGTTAGTCACTACTGTCAATGATGAAAAAGCCATTGCTGCTCCTGCAATAACCGGACTCAATAACAGCCCGAAGAAAGGATAAAGGATACCTGCGGCAATAGGTACACCCGCTACGTTGTATATAAAAGCACCCGTTAGATTTTGTTTAATATTCCGTAAAGTTGCCTTGCTGACTGCAATGGCATCAGCCAAGCCATTTAATGACCCTCGCATCAGGACAACATCTGCACTTTCAATGGCAATATCGGTACCGGTGCCAATAGCAAAGCCTACATTTGCTAACGCCAAGGCTGGCGCATCATTAATTCCATCGCCCGTCATACCGACTATCTCACCTTGCAATTGTAGTAGTGCAACTTTGTCCGATTTTTGGTAGGGTAAAACTTCGGCAAAGTATTCAGTTATTCCTACTTTGTCAGCGACTGCTTTAGCTGTAGCACGGTTGTCTCCCGTCAGCATCACCACTCTAACCCCATTTTTCTGTAGACGTTGTATGGCTGCTATAGAGTCCTCTTTGATCGGGTCCGAAACGGCAATAATTCCTGCTATTAATCCATCGACTGCAAAGTAAATCGGTGTCTTTGCTAATGCTGCCATGCGTTGAACAGTTTCAAGGTTCTGCTCAATATCAATGTTGTGATCATGCATCATTTTTTTATTACCCAGCAATAAAATGTGATCATCAACCGTACCTTGGACACCATGCCCAACAACCGCTTGAAATTGTTTAACTGTTGTTAATGATAGTCCCCGCTCTTTAGCTGATTCAATGATCGATAAGGCCAGTGGATGTTCAGAACCCACTTCCAAACTAGCGGCCAACTGTAATAATTTATTCTCATCGAAGTCATTGAATGCTTCAATTTCAGTTACTGTGGGCTGGCCTGATGTAATGGTCCCTGTTTTATCTAAGATCATGACAGTAACTTTTGATGCTGTTTGCAAGGCCTCACCATTACGTATTAGAACCCCAGCTTCAGCGGCTTTTCCTATTCCAACCATAACTGACATCGGTGTTGCTAAACCTAGTGCACAGGGACAAGCAATAATCAGTATCGATGTGGCTGTTACGATGGCAAATGCGACTCGAGGATCAGGACCGAAATTTAGCCACACTAAAGCACTGGCTACGGCAATGATCATAATGGCAGGAACAAAGTAGGCTGAAATAACATCAGCCAAGCGACCAATGGGCGGTTTAGAGTTTTGTGCGCGCTTAACCATTTCAATGATCTGTGCTAGTGCTGTATCTTTACCCACTCGAGTTGCGTTAAAAAGAATTGAACCTGTTTTATTAATTGTTCCAGCAACAACTTCGTCACCCTCCTCTTTATTAACCGGCATCGGTTCACCCGTCAACATCGATTCATCCACTGCTGTTAGGCCTTCCAGTACAAGACCATCTACTGGAATTTTTTCGCCTGGCCGAACCCTAATGTGGTCACCTAATTGAACCATGTCTATTATAATGTCAATTTCTTCATGCTGACGTACAACTCGGGCTGTTTTGGGTTGTAATCCGATCAAACGCTTAATAGCTTCTGACGTACGGCCACGTGCTTTTACCTCCAACGCCAACCCCAAATTAATGAGACCAATAATCATAGCGGTGGCTTCAAAATAAACATGCCTCGCCATTTCTGGCACTATCAAGGGGAAAAACACCACTATCATCGAATAAAGCCAAGCAGTACCGGTTCCTAATGCAATTAGCGTATCCATATTAGCGTTATGATTTATTAATGATTTCCAAGCACCGACATAAAAGTGTTTGCCTGCAAAAAACATTACCCCTAGTGTTAAAAGCCCAACAGCTAACCATACTATTCTTTCCAAGTTGGTGTTGACTGTCATCTCGCCAATCATAAGACTGTAGATCATCAGCGGAACACCAAGAGATAATGCTACCCACATTTCGCCTATCAACCGTTTATAGTAAAGTTGATCAGTTTTTTCTTTTTCATCAAGTATATTTTTATCGGTGCTATCCGTTATTTTTTCTGCGTCATAACCTGTTTGTTTGATGGCCTTAACCATTGCCTCAACAGGTGCATTACCTGTCACGTAAACAGTGCTTTGCGCAAGATTCATAACGGCTTGTTCCACACCTACAGTCTGGCTCAATGCCCCTTCAATTTTACTGACACAACTCGCACAATTTGCACCTTGAATACGCAGGTACTCAATAGCTTTCGCTTCTTCACCTTTGTTGTCGTCTGACACACTACCACTATTTTTTTCCATGATTGTCTTCTCTTGTTTCTGGCGTTGCATTAAAAGATTTTGGGCTTAGAGTTAATTGTACAAGCTGTAGAAAAACGTAGGTCTATAATCTTTAAATTTTGGCTGTTAGTGTAGTAGCAGCCAAAATTAATTCTGTACTCGTTTTAATCGATATTGAAGCCGTAAATGGTCTTTTATTTTCTGGCATTATTGCTATTAAAACCAAGCACGTATGCCGACTACCCATTGCAAGTCCTTGGTATCATGTCCCAACTCTCCTTCAAAATCAGCTGTTTTACCGAAACTCTTATTCAAATTAATACCAATATAAGGTGCAAATTCACGGCGAATTTCATAGCGTAGTCTGACACCAAACTCAACGTCAGAAAGTC
>JBLIIN010000158.1:0-3114 GCA_047635075.1 Methylophagaceae bacterium
TACTACCCCAATTACATTCGGCAATGACTGTTTTTGAAACGCAGAGATTAGTCCAGCTAGATCGGGAGCTGGGTACCTTTAGTGAGCTACTTGAATTATTGCAGCGTGCATTAATAGAGTCACCGCCGGTACTGATCCGCGATGGTGGAGTAATTGCACCTGGTTATGATGATGACTTAGACAAGTTACGTAATATTCGGGATGAAGCGACACAATATTTAAAGGACTTAGAGTTGCGTGAGCGTGAAAGAACCGGCGTAGCGACACTAAAAGTAGGCTATAACCGGGTACATGGCTATTACATCGAATTGAGTAAAAACCAGACAGAGATACCCCTGGATTATGTTCGGCGACAAACATTGAAAAATGCCGAGCGCTATATCACACCAGAATTGAAGTCTTTTGAGGATCAGGTCTTAACAGCAAATGAACGCGCTTTAGCGTTAGAAAAAGCGCTCTATGAAGCCTTATTTGACAAAGTAATGCCAGACTTGGCTGTGTTGCAAGTATCGGCACATGCGATGGCGGAGTTGGATGTTTTGGTCAATTTGGCTGAGCGGGCTGAGGCATTAGATTACGTTGCACCCACTTTCTCAGAACTGGCAGGTATTGAGATTCAACAAGGACGTCATCCTGTTGTTGAAGGCGCGACAGAGCAGAACTTTTGTCCTAATGATTTGAATTTTTCTGAACAAACTAAATTACTATTGATCACGGGCCCAAATATGGGTGGGAAATCAACTTATATGCGGCAGGCAGCATTAATAGTGTTGTTGGCACATATCGGCAGTTTTGTGCCTGCTAAGCAAGCCACGATAGGTCCTGTTGACCAAATATTTACGCGAATTGGGGCTTCGGATGATTTAGCATCTGGTCGCTCTACTTTTATGGTCGAAATGAGCGAAGCAGCAAATATCCTCAATAATGCGACGCAGCATAGTTTGGTGTTGATGGATGAAATTGGCCGTGGCACAAGTACTTTCGATGGTTTGTCTTTAGCCTGGGCATGTGCTGAAAAATTGGTGAGGGATATTAAGTCTTATACCTTGTTTGCTACGCATTATTTTGAATTGACACAGATACCCGTTGTTGAAGATAAAGCTGAAAATGTCCATTTAGATGCAATTGAGCATGGTGATAAGATTGTATTTTTGCACCAACTTAAACCCGGGCCTGCTAGTCAAAGTTATGGTTTGCAAGTGGCTCAATTAGCAGGCGTCCCTCGGGATGTTATTCAAGCAGCTAAAATCAAGTTGAAAGAGTTAGAAGCGGTACGTCAGCATTCATCAGTCCTAGTCAACGATAAGCAAGCTGATTTATTCACTAGTGTGATTGAACATTCTGAGGTGGAAGACGGGTTGGCGAAGCTAGAGCTAAATGAGTTGACACCTAAACAAGCATTAGATGCGCTCTACCATTTGCAAAGTTTATTGAAAAAATAAGGGTGTCATCATTGTTCAAAACAACGGTTGATTAATTTTTGTAATTTTTCTTTGCCGAGCTTGTTCATTAGGGCAATATTATTCTTGGGTATCTGAGCAGGGTGAGAGTAGGTGGCAATCACTTTTTCTACGCTGCTCTCTTTCAATAAATGAATTAACGGAAAGGGCGAACGATTGGTGTAGTTTTCTGCATCATCAGGATCGGTATCAGCAAATTGATAGTCAGGATGGAAGCTGGCAATTTGAATGATACCTTCATAGCCTTGATCAAAGAGTAATTGGTCTACTAAATCTAAGAAGTCATTATAATCTTCGAATTTTTGTAAGATATTAGGGTGAATAACCAGAGTCGTTTCGATTTCTGATGTCTTCACTAAATGAACCAATTGTTGTTCGATCACTTTTAATAATTGGGTGAGTTCATTACTGTGACAGACAATAAAATCGATTCGATTTTTAATGAATTCTCGTTTGGCAAAAGGACACAGATTGAGGCCAATAACAATGTCCTCTAACCAGCGTTGTGTTGGCAGAATGAAGGGTTTGTCTTGTTGTCTCATTACGCCACGTTATCTAAGTCGATCGACATATTGAGTGTGATGAAACCGCTATTTAAAACGGTGGCTCTTATTCCAGCCTTTTCTGTGAAGGCGCGCTGTACTTGTTGTTGACTCAATGTGTCATCCGATAGACTTTGACAGAGCATATGGCAGGGTTCGCACAGTTCAGTACCGATGAGTTTAACTGTGCCAATATAAAATGATTTACCGATTAACTGATTAAGTTTGATGCCTCTAGTAATAATATTACGTCGGGTGTCTTGATAGTCGATAGTTTTTCCATACTGCTGATTAAAAGCCTCGATATTTTCACTTTCAACTAAGGTGATATTTTGACCATGCCAACGATGTTGGTCGAAGTTTCTATCACCTACAATCCCTTTTTGAGCAATGACTTCTATCTGGTCAACATTTTGTTGCTTTGCTTGGGGCTCAGCAGCGATAAATATATCTTGGATCATGATAAAACACGTTGCAACCAGTCTGATATATCTTCGATTTCTTGGTAATGGACTTCATGGCCCATTGGATAAGTCTTGTACTCCGGCGAATAATTGCGCTTGATTAACTCTGAGTGTGCGAGTTTGGCTAGAGGTTCTGTCACGATATCATCGAGACTGCCTTGGAAGATATGGATCGGAATGTCTTGGTTGGCGGGATCTGGCTCGATTGTTTTATAAGTCGCGAAGTAGCCGGACAAAGACATCAATCCAGCGAGCGGTTTATCAAAGGTCAACCCAGCTTCAAAGACAACCGCTCCACCTTGAGAAAAACCGGCTAAGATAATTTTGTTACTTGGAATACCGTGTTCAATTTCTCGTTCAATTAGGGCTTTGACTGCATCGGCTGACGCCATAATTTGCGGAGTGTCAATTTCTCTTTCCATGTCCATGGCGTAGATGTCGTACCACGCGGGCATGACGGTACCATTGTTGATAGTCACGGGGATGGCGGGAGCGTGAGGGAAGATAAAGCGTATGCCAAAATTTGAGGGTAAGTTGAGCCTAGGTATGATGGGTAAAAAGTCATGCCCGCTGGCACCTAAGCCGTGTAGCCAGATAACAGCGGCATCGATGTTTTCTGATGTTTCCAGCATTTCACAAGGTAAACAA